>JAKAMD010000103.1 GCA_021823875.1 Pseudomonadota bacterium
CAGCACGCCGAAGGGGAGGTTGGCCGCGCCGGCGGCGTAGGCGGCGGCCATGCCGGCGTGCGAGTGCTCCTCGATCTCGAGCGGGCGCGGCCAGCCGGCCTCGACCGCGTCGCGCAGCCGGTGCAGCGAGCCGACGCCCGGGTTGCCGCCCCAGGAGAAGATCAGCTTGTCGACGCAGCCCATGCCAATGAGCTGGTCGTAGATCAGGTCCGGCGTCATGCGGATCAGCGTCAGGTGTTTGCGGCCCTGGCGGATGATCTCATGGGCGGCGGCATGTGGAATGAGATGCGTGAAGCCTTCGAGTGCGACGGTATCGCCGTCGCGCACGGTCGCCTCGATCACTTCGGAAAGGCTAGCAATACGCGCCATTCAAAGGTCCCTGGTTTGCGGCCCCGTATTTACGGCGGCGCCCTGACAGGGTCAAATGGGCTGATGACCATAGTTGGAGCCCCAACCAATGACATCCCTCGTCAGCAGTGAACCGATTTTCACCATATCGGCGGAACTCGAAGCCATAATGGAGCTGGGCCGCACGCCCTATGGTGGGCGGCGCATCATCGGCATCCTCGGGGGCACCGTGCGTGGGCCGAAACTCAACGGCCGCGTCCTGCCCGGCGGGGCCGACTGGCAGATTATCCGCGCCGACGGCGCCGCCGATATCCAGGCCCGCTACACGATCGAGACCGACAGCGGCGGGCGTATCCTGGTCAACAGCGAGGGGCTGCGGCATGGGCCGCCGGAGGTGCTGGCAGCGCTGGCGCGCGGCGAGGTGGTCGATCCCGCCAGCTATTATTTCCGCACGGTGATGCGCTTCGAGACCGCCGATCCGGCTTCCGACTGGCTCAACCGCATGCTGGCCATCGCCCGCGGTCAGCGCGAAGCGCGCGCCGTCCGGCTTGACGTTTTCGCGGTGGAATGACTTTCTCGTCATGGCCGGGCTTGTCCCGGCCATCCACGTCTCTCATTGTGGGCCAACAAGATGTGGATGCCCGGCATTAAGCCGGGCATGACGCCGGAGTGCAGCGCGCGTGACCGATCAGCCGAACGATATTTCCGCCATCCCGCTCCCCGCCTCGCTCACCGCTGAGCGGCAGGGCGACATCGCCGTGCTGCGGCTGAACCGCGCGCATAAGCGCAACGCCATTGATGATGACACGATTCTCGGCCTCGACATGTTCTTCGGCGCGATCCCGGCCGATATCGGCGCGGTGCTGCTGGTGGGCGAAGGCGACAATTTTTCCGCCGGGCTCGATCTTTCCGAGCTGAAGGAGCGCGACGTCACCCAGGGCATCGCCCATTCGCGACTGTGGCATCGCGCCTTTGAGAAAATCCAATTCGGCCGCGTGCCAGTGGTGGCGGTGCTGCATGGCGCGGTGGTGGGCGGCGGGCTGGAGCTGGCAGCCGCCGCGCATGTGCGCGTCGCCGAGCGGTCGGCCTATTACGCGCTGCCTGAGGGCAGCCGCGGCATCTATGTCGGCGGCGGCGGTTCGGTGCGGTTGCCGCGGCTGATCGGGGTGGCGCGGATGATGGATATGATGCTGACCGGGCGCACCTATTCGGCCGAGGAGGGCCAGGCCATGGGCCTCACCACCTATCTGGTCGAGCCGGGCCGCGGCTTCGCCAAGGGCCTGGAACTGGCCCAGCGCATCGCCGCCAATGCGCCGCTCACTAATTTCGCCGTCATGCACGCGCTGCCGCGCATTGCCGAGAGTGATCCGGCCGCCGGTTATGCCATGGAGGCGCTGATTTCCTCGATCGCCCAGGCCGATCCAGAGGCCAAGGCCCGGCTCAGGGACTTCCTGGAGAAGCGTGGGCCGAAGGTGACGCAGACTTGACGGCTGCCCCGGGCAGGGCGGAAATTAGTTGTCCAAGACAACAATAACGACGCTAGGGAAGAAATGCCTAATCTCTCCCGCATGGCCGCGCCGGCCGGTGCGGCGCCGTTGCGCCCAGTTCATTTGGGCGCTCCGGACGCCGTCATCACGCGCCGTTCCGACGGCACCATCGATATCCGCGCGCGGCAGCCGTTGGCGCCCTATCACCGTACCCTGAGCGAGCCGCTGGAGAAGTGGGCGCAGCAAACGCCCGAGCGCGTGTTCCTGGCGCAGCGCGACGCCAACGATGCCTGGCGCCAGCTGAACTATGCGCAAGTATTCCACATCGTGCGATGTATCGCCGCAGCTCTGCTGCGCCGCGGGCTATCGCCGGAGCGGCCGATTGCCGTGCTGTCGGGCAACGACATCGAGCAGGCGCTGCTCGGCCTTGCCGCCATGCATGTCGGCATCCCCTATGCACCGATCTCTCCGGCTTATTCGCTGATGTCGAGCGACTTCGGCAAGCTGCGCACCATCTTCGGCCAGCTCACGCCCGGCCTGGTGTTCGCCAGCGACGGCAAGGCCTTCGGCCGCGCCTTCGGCGCCGGTGTGCCGGAAGATGCCGAGCTGGTGGTCACGCGCAATCCGCCGGCTAACCGCAAGGCGACGCTGTTTGCCGATCTGATCGGCGACGAGGACGCCGCCGGCGTCGCCGCCGCGGCGCGCCAAGTGACGCCCGACACCATCGCCAAGTTCCTGTTCACCTCCGGCTCGACCGGAAACCCCAAGGGCGTGATCAACACCCAGCGCATGCTGTGTGCCAATCAGGCCATGATCGCCGCCGGCTTCTGCTTCGTCGCCGAGGAGCCGCCGGTGGTGGTGGACTGGCTGCCCTGGAGCCACACCTTCGGTGGCAATCACAACTTCAATATGATGCTGGTGAACGGCGGCTCGCTCTACATCGACGATGGCAATCCGACGCCGGCCGGCGCGCCCAAGACCGCCCGCAATTTGCGCGAGATCGCCCCCACCATCTATTTCAATGTTCCCAAGGGCTATGAGGCGCTGGTCCCGCATTTCCGCGCCGACGAGACCCTGCGCAAGAACTTCTTCAGCCGGCTAAAGGTGCTGTTCTATGCCGGCGCCGGCCTGAACCAGACCACGCGCGACGATCTTACCGAGCTCGCGGTCGCGACCACCGGCGAGCGCATCATTTTCATCTCGTCGCTCGGCTCGACCGAGACCTCGCCGCTGGCGCTCGCCTGCACCTGGGACTTCGAGCGCACCGGCAATATCGGTCTGCCTGCGCCGGGCGTCGAACTGAAGCTGGTGCCCGCCGAAGGCAAGCTGGAAGCGCGCCTGCGCGGCCCCAACATCACGCCCGGCTATTGGCGGCAGGAGAAACTGACCGCGGCGGCGTTCGACGAAGAGGGCTATTACAAGATCGGCGACGCGCTGAAATTCGCCGATCCGGACGATCCGCTCAAAGGCCTGCTGTTCGACGGCCGTATCGCCGAGGACTACAAGCTGGCGACCGGCACCTGGGTGAGCGTGGGCCCCTTGCGCGCGCGCTTCGTCGACTATTTTGCGCCCTATGTGCGCGACGTCGTGCTGGCCGGCCCCGACCGCGATTTTATCGGTGCGCTGGTGTTTCCCGAGTTCGAAGCCTGCCGCGCGCTGGCCGGGCTCGGCGCCGATGCGACACCGGCGGAGATTGTCGCGGACGCCAAAGTGCGCGCGACCTTCGCCGAACGGCTGGCCAAGCTCGCCAAGACCAGCACCGGCTCGTCGATGCATATCGAGCGGGCGGTCCTGATGACCGCGCCGCCGTCCATGGATAAGAGCGAGATGACCGACAAGGGCTCGATCAACCAGCGCGCCGTGCTCGCCAACCGCGCGGGCCTGGTCGACGCGCTTTACGTCGAGCCGCTGGCGGAAGCGGTGATCGGGCTATGATGGCGGCATCGACACACGCGCGTCCGACGCCTGCGGGCATCCGGCAGGTTGCGCTCGGGCCGCAGGACGTGGTCGCCGAGCACAAAAGCGACGGCAGTATTCATCTGCGCTCGCCGCAGGCGCTCGATCCCTATCCCGACAAGCTGACCGAACGGCTGGAATTCTGGGCGCTGCACGCACCCGAGCGCGTCTTCTTGGCGCAGCGCAACGGCGCCGGGGGCTGGCGCACCGTCACTTACGGCGAGGCGCTCGTTTACGCCCGCACGATCGGCGAGGCGCTGTTGCGGCGCAATCTCTCGGCGGAGCGGCCGATCGCCATCCTCTCCGGCAACGACATCGAGCACGCGCTGCTGGGCTTGGCGGCGCTTTATGTCGGCATTCCGCACGCGCCGATCTCGCCGGCCTATTCACTGATGTCGAGCGACCTCGGCAAATTGCGCGCGATCATGCAGTTGATCACACCCGGCATGGTCTTTGCCGCCGACGGAGAGATGTTCGCGCGCGCCATCGAAGCCGTGGTGCCGGAGGATGTTGAACTCGTGCTGACGCGCCGCCCGCTGGCAGGGCGGCGCAGCACCGCCTCTACCGAACTCTTACGCGGTTCACCGAGCCGCATGGTCGACGCCGCGCATGAGGCGGTCGGGCCCGACACGATCGCCAAGTTCCTGTTCACCTCCGGCTCGACCGGCATCCCCAAATGCGTGATCAATACCCAGCGCATGTGGTGCTCCAACCAGGCCATGCTGCGCCAGGCGCTCTGCTATTTCGCCGACGAACCGCCGGTGATCGTCGACTGGGCGCCCTGGCACCATACCGCGGGCGGTAATCACGACGTCGGCTTGGTGCTCTACAACGGCGGCACCTTTTACATCGACGAGGGCAAGCC
The DNA here is from genome assembly GCA_021823875.1 of Pseudomonadota bacterium. Lineage (GTDB taxonomy): Bacteria > Pseudomonadota > Alphaproteobacteria > Rhizobiales > Xanthobacteraceae > Pseudolabrys. The sequence continues at coordinate 4,657 of JAKAMD010000103.1, forward strand.
GCTGCCCGGCGCCATCGAGGAGACCGTGCGCAACCTGCGCGAAGTGGCGCCCACTTGGTACTTCACGGTGCCGAAAGGCTACGAGGCGCTGCTGCCTTTCCTGCGCAGCGATGAAGCGCTGCGCCGCAATTTCTTTTCGCGGCTGAAGCTGTTCTGGTTTGCCGGCGCCGGCATCGCTCAGCACGTGTTCGACGAGATCCAGCAGCTCGCGGTCGACACCTGTGGCGAGCGCATTCTGTTTCTCACCGGCTTCGGCTCGACCGAGACCGCGCCCTTTGCGCTGGCGCGCACCTGGCACGCCGACAATGCGGCGAACATGGGCCTGCCGGCCGCCGGCATGGACCTCAAGCTGGTGCCCAACGAGGGCAAGCTGGAGGCGCGCGTGCACGGCCCCAACATCACGCCCGGCTATTGGCGCCAGCCGGAATTCACCGAGAAGGCATTCGACGCGGAGGGCTTCTACCGGCTGGGCGATGCCTTCAAATTCGCCGACGCCAACGATCTGCGCCAAGGCCTGTTGTTCGACGGCCGTATCGCCGAGGACTTCAAACTGTCGACCGGTACCTGGGCGAGCGTGGGGCCCCTACGCGCACGCTTCATCAATCATTTCGCGCCCTATGTGCGCGATGTGGTGCTGACCGGCGAAGGCCGCGACGACATTGGTGCGTTGGTCTTTCCCGATCTGGTGGCATCCCGGCAGTTGGCGCCCGATCTTGCCGCCGATGCGCCGCCGGCCGCCATTCTCGACGACAAGCGCGTACGCGCCTGGTTCGTGAAGCGGCTGGCGACGCTTGCGCGCGAAAGCACCGGATCGTCGAACCGCGTCGTGCGCGCGCTGCTGATGGCCGAACCGCCTTCGCTCGACAAAGGCGAGATGACCGATAAGGGCTCGATCAACCAGAAGGCCGTGCTTGTCAACCGCGCCGCGCTTGTTGACGAGCTTTACGCCTCCGCGCTAGGCCCGCGCGTGCTGAGTATCGAGGAGAGCAATCGTTGAGTAGTGCGAAGAACGGCGTCGGCGCGAGCTATGAAGACGCCTGGCTCCTCGACGGCGTGCGCACGCCCTTTGCCGACTATAACGGCGCGCTGGGCGCGGTATCGCCCATCGACCTCGGCATCAAGGCGGCGCGCGAAGCCTTCAAGAAGACCGGCGTTCCGCCGGCCGATGCCGGCATGGTGATCACCGGCTCGATGGCGCAGGCGAGCTTCGATGCTTACATGCTGCCGCGCCATGTCGGGCTCTATGCCGGCGTGCCGCAGGAAGTGCCGGCGCACATGGTGCAGCGGGTGTGCGGCACCGGCATCGAAGTGTTGGCGCAGGCGTCCGATGCGACTTCGCTTGGGCGCGCGGAGCTCGCGCTTTGCGTCGGCGCCGAATCGATGAGCCGCAACCCGATCGCCGCCTACGTGATGCGCGGCGGCTTCCGCATGGGCCAGACTGAGTTCAAGGACTTCCTTTGGGAGGCCCTGCGCGACACCGGTCCCAACCTCACCATGGGCGACACCGCCGAGAACTTGGCGCGGCAATACCAGATCACCCGGGCCGAGGTGGACGAATTCGCCGCGCGCTCGTTCGCGCGCGCGGTGAAGGCGCAAGGTGACGGCTTCCTCGCCGGTGAGATTGCGCCGGTGAGAAGCGAGACATTCGAAGCCGATGGCCTCAATGCCCGCGGTATCAATGTCAGAGATAAATTGGAAGCCGATACCCATATTCGGCCGTCTTCGGTTGAGCAACTGTCGAAAATCCGCCCGGCTTTCGGGGGCGTGCAGACCGGAGGCAATTCATCGGCGATCGTCGACGGCGCCGCGGCCATTCTCGTCGGCAGCGCCGATTACGCACGCAAGCGCGACATGCGGCCGCTGGCACGCATTTTAGCAAGCGCTGTGGTTGGCGTGCCGCCCGCGATCATGGGCATCGGGCCGGTGCCGGCGATCCGCGCGGTGTTGGAGCGCACAGGTCTCAGGCTCGACGAGATCGACCGCTTCGAGATCAACGAGGCTTTCGGCGCGCAGGTCATGGCCTGCGCCCGTGCGCTCGATCTCAACGAGGACAAGCTCAATGTCAACGGCGGCGCCATCGCCATCGGCCATCCGCTCGGCGCCACCGGTATCCGGCTGACCCTGACTTTGGCGCGCGAGCTCCAGCGCGCGCGCGATATGGTATCGCTTCGGCCTGTATCGGGGGTGGGCAGGGCATCGCCATGTTGATCGAAAATACCAGCTTCAAAGGGACCAACTAATGGAAGTCAAAGGTCAGGCTGCAATCGTCACCGGCGGCGCCTCGGGCCTGGGTGCCGCCACCGCGCGCACCTTGGCCGCAGCCGGCGCCAAGGTCGCGATCTTCGACGTCAATGCGGAAGCAGCCGCCGAGGTGGCGATCGACATCAACGGGCTTGCCATCAGCTGTGATGTCGCCAATGCCGCTGCCGCAGAAGCCGCGCTGAAAGAAGCGGCCGCCGACCACGGCCCGGCGCGCATCTTGGTCAATTGCGCCGGCATCGGACCGGCCAAGCGCATCGTCGGCCGCGACGGCCCGATGCCGCTCGCCGAATTCGAGCGCGTCATCCGGATCAATCTGATCGGCACCTTCAACATGATGCGGCTCGCCGCAGTCGCCATGCAGGGACTGGCGCCGCTTGCCGACGGCGAACGCGGAGTAATCGTCTCAACTGCCTCGGTTGCTGCTTTCGAGGGTCAGATCGGCCAGGCCGCCTATTCCTCGTCCAAAGGAGGCGTTGCCGCCCTGACGCTGCCGGCGGCGCGCGAATTTGCCCAGTTCGGCATCCGCGTGCTGGCGATCGCGCCCGGCATCTTCGGCACACCTATGCTGCACGCGCTGCCGCAGGAGGCGCAGGATTCGCTCGGCGCCGCCGTGCCCTTCCCCAAGCGGCTGGGGCACCCGAGTGAATATGCTGCGCTGGTGTTGCATTGCATTCACAACGGTTATCTCAACGGCGAGGTGATCCGCATCGATGGCGCCCTGCGCATGGGTCCGCGCTAACACATGATTCCGGTCGATTGGAATTCGCTGTTCGAACCCTCGCTCGCCGTCACACGAGGGTGGGGCTCAGGCCACGGCACGGTGTTGCGCAACAGCCGCAAGGTGCGCATCGAGTGGGGCGATTGCGATCCCGCCGGTATTGTCTTCTACCCGCGTTATTTCGCGATTTTCGATGCTTCGACCGCGGCGCTGTTCGAGCGCGCGCTCGGCCTCAGCAAGTACCAGCAGCTCAAGACCTACGGTTTCGCTGGTTATCCGTTGGTGCGCACGCGGGCGCGTTTCCTCAGGCCGACGCGGTTCGGCGACGACGTGGTGATCGACACCAGCATCAGCTTCAACCGGTCCAGCTTCGAGATTGAGCACCGCCTCAGTCATGACGGCGACGCCTGCGTGGAGTGCTCGGAGAAGCGGGTGTGGGTGGTGCACGATCCCGCCACCGGCGGCCTCAAATCGCATCCGCTGCCGGAGGCGGTGCTGGAGAAGTTCGGCCGCGTTTAGCGCCGAGCGCTACTCGATTTCCGCCGCGATCTTTTTCAACAGCGCCAGGAATCGCTTGCGGTCGCGCATGCCGATGATGCGGTCGAGATTGCGCTCATGCCGGCGGGCGCAGCGCGTGAGTTGCGTCAGCGTCTTCTTGCCCTCGGCGGTCAGATTGAGCCGGTAGGCCCTCCGGTCCGTGTCCATGCGGTTGCGCTCGACCAGCCCACGCCGCACCAGATCCTCCACCACGGGGGTGAGGCTCGACTTGTCGCGGCCGGCGGCGTGGGAGAGTTCGGTCTGGCTGATTCCCGGATTGCGTGCGATCAGCGTCAGGGTGGCGAAACGCCCCGGACTCTCCCCTATTTCCAGCGAGCGGCGCGAAAAGGCCTCGAAAGCGGCCTCCTGCGCCATCCGCAGATTGAACCCGATCCACAGCGCCAGCGGGCCGAATTTTACCGATTCTGCAACGCCTTCGCCGTTGCGCCCGCGCCGTTGCCGCCCCGACCCATTCGTCCCACTCACTGCGTGTCCCTCGCCTCGGCCGGTTGCGACATCTCCCCCGCTCGCCGGCCGCGATTTAGTTTGGCATCAAACCAACTTTACATTCGCGCCCAGTTCCGGCTCTATTGGACAAAACTCGGCATAATTACTGCCAACCCATAACAGAGGGAGGAATTCATGAAAACGCGTTTTGCGGCTCCTGTCTATGCCGCCGCCCTGGCCATGCTGGTGTGCGGTGCAAACGGCGTGCTGGCCCAGGAGAAGACCTTCAATCTCAAGATTTCTCACTGGGTGCCGCCGTCGCATCCGCTGCAGAAGGCGCTCGAGGAATGGGGCGCCTCGGTGGAGAAGGAATCCGGCGGTACCATTCACTACAAGGTCTATCCCTCGCAGCAGCTTGGTAAGGCCTTCGACCATTACGACATGGCGCGCGACGGCATCGCCGACCTCACTTACGTCAATCCCGGCTATCAGCCCGGCCGCTTCCCGATCATCGCCGCCGGCGAGCTTCCGTTCCTGATGTCGAATGCCAAGGGCGGCACGGTAGCGCTCGACGAATGGTACCGCAAATACGCGGCCAAGGAGATGAAGGACGTCAAGTATTGCCTCGCCTTCGTGCACGATCCCGGTTCGTTTCACTCGGTGAGTAAGAAAATCCTGGTGCCGGCCGACATCAAGGGCATGAAGATTCGCCCGGCGCAGGGCACCATCGCGACATTCGTCAAGCAGCTCGGCGGCGCCAACGTGGACGCCGCCGCACCCGAAGTGCGAGACGTGCTCGAGAAGCATGTTGCGGACGCGGTCACTTTCCCATGGGGCTCGATCGTGCTGTTCGGCATCGACAAGGTGACCAAGTACCATATGGAAATGCCGTTCTACACCACGACCTTCGTGCTGGTGTTCAACAAGGCGGTGTACAATCAGATGGACGCCAAGCAGAAGAAGGTGATCGACGACCACTGCAACAGCCAATGGGCATTGCGGATCGCGAGCCCCTGGGCCGACTTCGAGCATGCCGGCATCGCCAAGATCAAAGCCGAGCCGGGCCAGAACGTCTACACGCTCACGCCGGCACAAATCGCCGAGTGGCGCAAGGCGGCAGCTCCGCTTGAGGCTACTTGGGGCGCGGGCGCCAAGACGGCGGG
>JAKAMD010000104.1 GCA_021823875.1 Pseudomonadota bacterium
GCTAGGCAGCGTGCCGGTGTTGGGCACCCTGTTCTCTTCCAAGTCGTACCAGAAGAACCAGACCGATCTCGCCATCATCGTCACGCCGCACATCGTGCGGCCGGCGCGACCGGGCGACGTGGTTAGTACACCGATGGACGGCACGCTGCCGCCCAATGACCCCGACTTCTTCCTGCTTGGCAAGACCGAACTCACGCATGGTGAAGCCAAGGCGATGACGCCGGAGGCTGTGCGCTTTGCCGAGGCGGAAAACCAGCCGTTCACCGGTCACATGCTCGACCTGCCCAAGCCGACGGGGATTTCCAATGCGGCCATCCACTAACGCCTTGCGCGTGCTGATGCTCACGACGGCGCTCGCCACGCTGCTTGCCGCCTGCTCGGAATATCTCGATCGGCGTGACGCTGTCTCGCTCAACGCCGGCAACGCGCTTGTCAGCGACCAGGTAACCCAGGTCGTCGACCCCTGGCCGCGCAATTCCGCCAACCGCAATATCGCCTTCAACGGCGAACGCATGCAGGCGGCGGTTGAGCGCTACCGCACGAACCGTGTGTTCGCGCCATCCGGCATCGGCACGTCCGGCGCCTATGGCCAGAACTCGTCATCGCAGTCGGGCACGCCGTCCAACAACACCACGCCGCTCGGACCGACGGTCAATCAGCAGTCGGTCAAGTAATCGGTTTCGAAAACGCTATGCAAATCGGCCAGAACCCAACTCCAACCAGCACCCGGGTGGTGATCGTCACTGCCGACGACGCCTTCGAGCGCTCGGCGCGGGAGACCTTTGGCACCTCCAGTGCCATCGATCTCACCGTGGCGTCCGGAACGCTGGCCGAAAATTGCGCGACGTTGGACGTAAGCGATGCCACCGTCGTGGTGGTCGATCTCGATGCCGGACGCCCTGAGGAAATGACGGCGCTGGCGCGGCTGATGGCACGCATCGGCGATTGGCCGCCGGTCATCGCCATCACCCAGGTCTTCGACGAGAGCGTTGCGCGGACGCTGTTGCAAATGCGCACCGCGGATTTCCTGGTCAAGCCGATCAAGCCGATCGACCTGGTGCGCGCCTGCGCGCGCGTTGCCAAGGGACCGGCCACCGGCGTCGCGCCGACCGAGGCGCAAATCTACACCTTCCTGCCCGCGGTCGGCGGCGCCGGCGTCACCACGCTCTCGGTGCAGACCGCCATGCTGCTGATGCGCAGCGCCGGTCCACGCGCCAAACCGTCCACCTGCCTGGTCGATCTCGACTTTCAGCACGGCTCGGTCGCCGACTATCTCGATCTGGAGCCGCGTCTGAACCTGGCCGAGATCGAACCGCGGCCCGATCGGCTCGACCGGCAATTGCTGGAAGTGATGCTGTCCTACCACGACTCAGGCTTGGCGGTGGTGGCGGCACCCAACCGGCCAGCGGAAATGCGATCGTTCGATCCCGATGTGGTGACGCGCCTGCTCGATCTTGTGTCCACCAATTTCGAATATGTCGTGTTCGACATGCCGCGCACCTGGTTCTCCTGGACCGATAGCGTCCTGCTCGGCTCCAACAAGCTTTTCGTCGTCAGTGAGACCACGGTGCCCGGCCTGCGCCATGCCAAGCAATTGGTGTCGGCGATCCAGGAACGGCTGGGCGACGAACCCAAGCCGCAGGTGATCGTCAACCGTTTCACGCAGAAGATGTTCTCGACCAGCCTGCGGCTCGGTGATTTGCGACAGGCCCTCGGTGACGCGTTCGCTGCGGTCATTCCCAACGATTACAATCTGGTGCGCGAGGCGATCGACCGCGGCGTGCCGCTGGACGAGGTCAAGCCGGGCAACAAGATTTCCGCTGAGCTCAAGAAGCTGGTGCTGGAGACCGGCGACGCCAAGCCGGCCGCCGAGGGCAAGTCTGCGCCATTGCTCTCCAAGCTCAAGCTGTCGCTGGCGCGCTAGGAAGAGACGACGACCGATGCGGATCCTCTCCATCTCGATCCACAGCCGGACGCTCCGTTCCGGCGCGCACGGAGAAGGTTGAGCCATGGCCGGCCGCTTTACCGCACGTCGCGTCGCCGCGCCCGAATTGACCGGCATCGAGGAACAGCCCGCCTCTGTGATGGAGGGCGTCGCCTGGACGGTGTTTCCGGAAGGCCCTGCTCCGGCAGCAGCCGAACCGCCACCGCCGGCGGTCCCGCAAGCGCCGGCCAATCCGCTGCTGAGCGACAAGCTGCTCGACGCCAAGGTCCGCCTGCATCGTCGCTTGATCGAGGAGATCAACCTCTCGGCGCTCGAAAAATTACCCGAAGAGGAAATCCGCCGTCACGTACAAGGGCTGGTGTCGCAATACGTGCTGGTCGAGCGGCTGGCGCTCAACACGCAAGAGCTCAACGATTTCGTTTCCGAAATCCTCGACGAAATGACCGGCCTCGGTCCGCTCGAGCCGCTGCTGAAAGATCCGTCGATCGCCGATATCCTGATCAACGGACATGAATGCGTCTACGTGGAACGCAACGGCATCCTCGAGCCGCTGGCGGTCCGCTTCAAGGACGAGCAGCACCTGCTGCGCATCATCAACAAGATCGTGTCGGCGGTCGGCCGCCGGGTCGATGAATCGCACCCGCTCTGCGACGCCCGCCTGCAGGACGGCTCCCGCGTCAACGTGGCGGTGCGGCCGGTCGGCGTCGACGGACCGCTGGTCTCGATCCGTAAGTTCTCCAAGAAAAAGCTCGATCTCAGCCGGCTGGTCGAGATCGGCGCGCTGCGCCCGCCCATGGCCGAACTGCTGGCCGCAGCGGTCAAGGCGCGCATCACCACCATCATTTCCGGCGGCACCGGCTCCGGCAAGACCACCATGCTCAACGCGCTCTCCGCCTTCATCTCGGAGAAGGAGCGCCTGCTGACCATCGAGGACGCCGCCGAACTGCAGCTGCAGCAACCGCATGTCGGACGCATGGAGACGCGGCCGCCCAGCGTCGAAGGCAAGGGCGAAATCCGCCAGCGCGATCTGGTCAAGAACGCCCTGCGTATGCGTCCCGACCGCATCATCCTCGGCGAGTGCCGCGGCGAAGAAGCCTTCGACATGTTGCAGGCCATGAACACCGGTCATGAAGGCTCGATGGCGACCATCCACGCCAATACGCCGCGCGACGCCATCTCGCGTTTGGAGCAGATGATCGGCATGGCCGGCCTGCCGATGACGGTATCCTCGATCCGCGGCCAGATCGCCGGCGCCATCCAGCTCATCGTGCAGCTTTCGCGCCAATCCGACGGCAAACGCAAAGTGACCTCCATCGCTGAGATCACCGGCATGGAAGGCGACATCATCCAGATGCAGGAGATCTACAAGTTCGTGCGCACCGGTACCGCAGCCGACGGCGCGGTGCAGGGCCATTTCTCCGCCACCGGCGTGCGCCCGCGCTTCCTCAGCCATCTGATCAATCTCGGCATCAAGCTGCCCGGCAGCTATTTCGATCCGTCCAATCCGCTTTGAGCATGATCCCACAACAAGTGAGCCGGTTTCCGGAAAAGATCATGCTCCAAGAAAAGTAACGCGCCATGTTCAACTTCGACCCGATCTATCTGTTCTATATTTTGATCGGCGCGTCGGCCGCGATGTTCGCGGAAGGCATGTATTTGTTGTTCTACAACAAATCGTCCTACCGCAAGAACATCAACCGCCGTCTCAAGGTGCAGGACAACGCAACCGATCGCGAAAGCGTCCTGATCCAATTGCGGCGCGAACGCGGACTGACCTCGGGCGGCGATTACCGGCTGCCACTGGTCAATCTCAATCAGCTCGTGCTGCAATCCGGCCTGACCATCGGCTTCAACCGGCTCATGCTGTTCATCACCATCGGCATGGTGGGCGCCTTTGTCGCCACGCTGATAGTCGACGGCAGCATAACGCGCGCCCTGCTGGCTGCGGCCCTGGCCGCCACGGTCCTGCCGCTGCTGGTGATCAAGTTCCTGCGCGCACGGCGGCAGAAGAGGTTTTCCGCCCAGTTTCCCGATTCGATCGATGTCATCACGCGGTCGCTGCGCGCCGGTCATCCAACGCCGATCGCCATCGGCATGGTGGCGCGCGAAATGCCCGACCCGGTGGGCAGCGAGTTCGGCATCGTCGTCGACGAGGTCACCTACGGCGCCGACCTCGAAACAGCGCTGCGCAACCTTTATTACCGCGTCGGCACCGACGATCTGCCGCTGTTCGTCACTGCGGTGGCAATCCAGGGCTCCACCGGCGGCAATCTCGGCGAAATCCTGGAGAACCTGTCCAAGGTGATCCGCGATCGCTTCAAGATGCGACGCAAGATCCGCGCGCTGGCCGCTGAGGGCCGCGCCTCGGCGATGATCCTATCGTCGTTGCCGATCGGCATGTTCGCGATGATTCAATTTGTCGTGCCGAATTTCTACGGCAACGTCTGGAGCGAAGACCTGACCAAGATCGTGCTGGCGATGGCCGCGGGCTGGATGATGATCGGCAATCTGATCATGTTCCGCATGGTCAATTTCAGGATCTGATGCGATGGCCGCGATCCTGACAAGCTTCGGCGATTTGTTGGACAACAACGGCGACATGCTGATGGCCGTGCTGGTGTTCCTGGCCGCCGGCACCCTCGCCTTCTCGCTGATGGCCTTCGTGCGCGTGCGCAATTCGGTCAAGCGGCGCACCGCCCGCGTCATGGAAGAAGCCGGCGGTCAAAGTCAGCCCGGCCGTTCGCTGCGCGATTCCAGCATGAAAGCAGTGACGCAGCTGCTGGAATACACCACCAAGCATTATTCCGAAGCCAACGACGAGAACATGAAGGTGTTGCGCCGGCGCCTGGTGCAAGCCGGCATCTTCGATCCGCGCGCCGTCGGCTACTTCTTCGTGGGACGCACGGTGCTGGCGATCGCCCTCGCCGCCGCGGCATTTCTGTTGCTGCCGATGGTGACGCGGGATGGCTCGTCGTTCTTCTGGCTGATGGTGATCGTCGCCGGCATCGCCGGCTATGTCGGCCCCAGCATGTATATCGACAAACGTATCGCCGCCCGCGTCGTCGAACACCGTTCGGGCTTTCCCGATTTCATGGACCTGCTGGTGGTCTGCGCCGATTCCGGCCTGTCGATGGAAGCAAGCCTGGAGCGGGTCGGCCGCGAGCTGGGCGAGAGTTACCCCTCGCTGACCTCCAACATCCACATGACCAATCTCGAGATCCGCGCCGGCAAGAGCCTCAAAGATGCGCTGGAGCGCTTCGCCGACCGCCTCGCGCTCGAGGAGGCGCGCGCCTTCGCCACGCTGATCAACCAGTCGCTCGACCTCGGCTCCTCCATCACCGATGCCATGCGGGTCTATTCCGACGAGATGCGGCACAAGCGCCTGTCGCTCGCCGAGGAGAAGGCCTATGCGCTGCCGGCCAAACTGGCCGTACCGATGATGGTGTGCATTTTTCCCGTGATTTTTGTGGTGATTCTACTGCCGGTATTCGTCCAGCTGCATATGCGCCATTATTTCTAGGCTTATTTCACTGCAGTCCTGCGCAACCTGCTACTACTTCTGAACAATATCTTAACTAACCTCCCCTAGCCTGAGCGAGTTAGATAACCACCCCGCAATCGCCGGCAGGGCTCTGTAATGCGTCCAAGTCTGATCCGAGCCCTCATTCTTGCGGCCAGCGGCCTGGCATTGGCCGCTTGCAGCAGCACCGGTCAGTCCGGCTATCCGTTCGGGACCGCCAGTTCGGCGACGCCGGACTCCACGACCACCACATCGAACGCCACGCTGGCGCCGGCCGGCAGCGAGGCCATGGCATCCGCCGATCCTTCCCCGCCGCCGCTCGGCGTATCTCCGGAAGCGGAGAACGGTCTGCTCGGCAGCGACCCCAATGATGACTTGTCGCTTGGCAAGAAGCAGTATCGGGCGCACAATTATGGGCTGGCCGTGCGCTATTTCCAGCACGCGGCCGAACTGCATCCGCGCGACGCTGAAGCCTGGCTCGGACTCGCCGCTTCTTACGATCAGCTGCGCCGTTTTGATCTCGCCGATCGCGCCTATGGGCAGGCCATCCGCATCCTCGGGCCGACGGCGGAGATTTTGAACAACCAGGGTTATTCCTACATGCTGCGCGGCGACTACCGGCGCGCGCGCGAAAAGCTGCGCGCGGCGCAACGGCTCGAGCCCAACAACAAGTTTGTTGCCAACAATCTGCGCCTGCTCGAGAAGAGCGCGCGGCTCGGCAAGGCGATCCAGTAAGCGAACCCTCGCTCCTTTCTGCTTCACAACGCTCTGCGGGCGCACCGAGTCCCCCCGGTGGCGCCCCTGTGCCGGCTCGACTAGCATCGTCGGCCAACCGGCGACGCAACGCCGGACGCGTGCCGGGCAAAGCACCGGACCATCTATTCAGGGAGGACTTCCAGCATGGCTACCACCGTGAACGCCGGGGCGCGTCTCGACCGGCTGCCGATCTCGTCTTTCCACTACCGCATCTTCTGGCTGGTCGGTGCCGGCATGTTCTTCGACGGCTACGATCTCTACGTTGCCGGCGGCGTGCTCGCCGACGTCATTCACACTCATTTCTCGACGCTGCCGCAAAACCTGAAATTCCTGTCGCTTACTTTCGTCGGCATGACGCTGGGCGCGCTCATCACCGGCTTTGTCGGTGACGCCCTGGGCCGCCGCTTTACCTATCAGATCAACCTGTTGATCTTCGGCTTGGCCTCGCTCGCCGCCGCCTTCGCGCAGAACATGGATCAGCTCATCGTCTGCCGCTTCGTGCAGGGGCTGGGCCTCGGCGCCGAAATCGTGGTCGGCTATTCGACGCTGACCGAATTCGTGCCGCCGAAGACGCGCGGACGTTGGCTCTCCTTCATGGCCTTCATCGTGGTCGCTGGCTTCCCGGCCACCGCCATCCTCAGCTATCTGATCATCCCGAACTTCGGCTGGCGACCGATGTTCGTCATCGCCGGCATCGGCTCGCTCATCGTGTGGTATCTGCGCAAGCGGCTGCCGGAATCGCCGCGCTGGCTGGAATCGAAGGATCGCACCGCCGAGGCGGCGACCTTGCTGCAAGCGATCGAGAAGGAGGTCGCACCTGCCGGCGGTCTCCCGGCGCCGGCCATGGCCGCAGCCGTCGCACCGGTGCCAGCCTCCGCCATGCTCAAGCCGCCGATTCTGCAAAGCATGATCGTCGGCTCCTGGGCGCTGGTCACAATCAACACGCTGATCTTCGGCTTCGTGATCTTCCTGCCGCAGTTCTTCCTGCGCCAAGGCCTCACCATCACGAATTCGCTTGCCTACACGCTGGTGCTGTCAGCAGCGTCGTTGATAGGCTGCGCGATCGGCGCTTACACGGCCGATTTCATTGGCCGGCGCTGGACCATTATCGGCGCCTCCATCGCCGCCATCGTGTTCGGCTGGTTCTATGCGCGCTTCAACGCCGCCTCCGATCCGGCGGCCGTGCTCAGCGTCGGCTTCGTGCTGATCGTGGCGATCTACGTGCTGACCGCGGTCCTGTTCGGCGTCTATACGCCTGAGCTGTTTCCGACCGAGATCAGGCTGCGCGCCAACGGCATCTGCAACACCATCGGGCGGGGGGCGACGGTGGTCTCGCCCTTCGTGGTCGGCTTCCTGATGGTGCACTACCACCTGCCGGGCGTCCTCTGGCTGATGATCGCCCTGTTGGTGGTACAGATTATGCTGGTCTTCGCCTGGGGCGTGGAACCGCGCAACCGGACGCTGGAGGACGTGGCCGCGCAGGCATCCTGACACGAGAGTCCAGGCGCAAGAATCCGGGCACGCGGCCTTCGCCCGCGGCCCGGAATGCCTATATAAAGGCAATTCAGCGGCTGTCCGCGCTGGCGGGCGGCCGTTGCCGTTCATAACTAGGAGTGGCGGGCGACCTACCCAAGAGGAATTAGCGCTGCAATGTTTGAATCGCTCCGCAAGCTGGTGGCCGAGATCGCCGACGACCGCAAGCACGCCAGCCGTTTCGACGCCACCGACTATCGCCTGGCCGCCGCCGCGCTGCTGGTGCATGCCGGCGCGATCGACGGCAAACTCTCCGAGGTCGAGCACAAGAAGCTGCATAACGTCATCATGCAACGCTTCGAGCTCGATGATGACTCGGCGGAGGAACTGATTGCCAAGGCGAGCACGGTCGAGCAGGAGGCGATCGACCTCTATGCATTTACCGCCAAGCTCAACCGCTCGCTCAACGACCAAGGACGCGCGCGTATTGTCGAAATGCTGTGGGAGATCGCCTATGCCGACGGCGTCATCACTGAATTCGAGGACAATCTGATCTGGCGGGCGGCCGATCTCTTGGGTGTCTCCCGGAGCGAGCGCATCGCGTTGCGCCAGCGGGTGACCGGCGCCAGCGGCGGGGGCGACTGATGCGAATGGCTTACTTTGCCTCGTCATGCCCGGCTTTAGGCCGGGCATCTACGTCTTGCCTTCAAAGGCGTGGATGGCCGGGACAAGCCCGGCCATGACAGAAAACCTCAAACCGGTTACCGTCATCACCGGCGCGTCGTCCGGTATTGGTGCGGCGCTGGCGCGGGTATTCGCGCGGCACGGCCACACGCTGGCGCTGGTGGCACGCCGCAAGGACCGGCTCGATGCGCTCGCCGACGAGATTGCCAGGTCGGGCGCGTCGCGACCGATCGTCGTACCCGCTGACTTGGCCTTGCCCGATCTCGCCCGCCGGTTGGGCGAAGCGCTACGCGCCGCCGGCAGCGAGCCGCAATACATCGTCAACAATGCCGGCTTCGGCCTGGTCGGCCACGCGGCACATCGCGACCGCACAGAACAGCTCGCCATGATCGATCTCAATGCGCGGGTGCTGACCGAATTGTCGCTCGCTTTCGTCGACAGCCTCGAACGCCATCAGGGCGGCATCCTCAATGTCGGCTCGATGGCGGGCTTCCTGCCGGGCCCGGGCATGGCGGTCTATTACGCCAGCAAGGCCTATGTGCTGTCCTTCACCGAGGCGCTGCACAGCGAACTCAAGCCGCGCGGCATCAAGGTCGCCGTGCTCTGCCCCGGCCCGGTGCCGACCGAATTCGCCGAACGCGCCGGCGTCAAAGGCGGGCTGGCGCCCGGCCTGATGACCAAGAGTGCCGACTACGTCGCCGAGGCTGGTTATCGCGGCCTGATGGGCGGACACCGCACCATCGTGCCGGGCTCCTTCAACCGGGCGATCACCGTCGCGGTGCGCCTGATCCCGCGCCGCTTCGTGCTGTGGGCGGTCGATCGGCGGCAGAGCCGGCGCCGGGCCGCGCCAGCGCGCAAATAGGCGTGCGCACCGCCGCTATGCAAATCGCCGCGAAGCCATTAGGTATGGACCGACGCGCGGATTTCGCGCCGCAACTGCCATGCTGAAGCCTGTCCTGATCATCCTGCACCAGGAACATTCCTCGCCCGGCCGGGTCGGCCAGGTGCTCAGCAAGCTCGGCCATCCGCTCGATATCCGCCGGCCGCGCTTTGGCGACCCGCTGCCGGAAACCATGGACGAGCATGCCGGCGCGGTGATCTTCGGCGGTCCGCAGAGCGCCAACGACACCGACGATTTCCTCAAGCGGGAGACCGACTGGATCAGCGTGCCGCTTCGCGAGGGCAAGCCCTATCTGGGCATCTGCCTGGGCGCGCAGATGATGGCGCGTCATCTTGGCGCCCGCGTCTATCCGCATCCGCAAGGCCATGCCGAGGTCGGCTATTACCCGATCCGGCCGACCGCAGCGGGCCGCGCCATCTGCCCCGAATGGCCGGATCACGTCTATCAGTGGCATCGGGAAGGCTTCGACCTGCCGTCCGACGGCGAGCTCC
>JAKAMD010000105.1 GCA_021823875.1 Pseudomonadota bacterium
CAAAAGCGAGCCGCGATGCGACATGCCGGCGAAGCGGAAGCCGCCATTGCCGTAGGCCTCGATCGGCGCTGGGCGCGGCAGATGCGGAGCATCGGCGCCCCCGCTCATGGAGCTAGGGCCGGTCGTCTTTATTCTCCGGCCCGGTCAGCGCGTCGGTGCCGCGGCCGACCCCGAGATAGATCAGGATCGGCGAGGCGATGAACACCGAGGTATAGGTGCCGACCAGCACCACGCCGAACATCATGGTGGCGGTGAAGGAATGGATCGCCTGCCCGCCGAACAAAAGCAGCGCGAGCAGCGCCAAGCTGACGGTCAAGTGCGTGATCACCGAGCGCGACAGCGTCTGGTTGACCGAGGCATTGAGCAGGTCGGGCATCGGCATCTTCTTGTAGCGGCGCAGCATCTCGCGGATACGGTCGTAGATGACGACCGTGTCGTTGAGCGAATAGCCGAGAATAGTGAGCAGCGCCGCGATACTGGTGAGGTCGAAATCGATGCGCGTCAGCGACATGAATCCGATGGTCAGCACCAGGTCGTGCACGTTGGCGACCATGGCGCCGAGCGCGAACTGCCATTCGAACCGGAACCAGAGATAGACCAGAATGCACAGGATCGCGCTCATCAGGCCGATAATGCCGTAGCCCAGCAACTCGCCCGACACGCGCGGGCCGACCACCTCGACCCGGCGGTAGTTGAGATTCTCGCCCAGCGTCTTGCGCGCCTTGGCGACCGCCACCTGCTGGGCTTCGTCTCCGCCCGGCTGCTCGGCGATGCGGATCAGCACATCGTCGGGCGGGCCGAACTGCTGCAACTGCACATCGCCGAAGCCGAGCGCATTGAGCGACGCGCGCATATGGGCGAGGTCGGCGGGTTGACCCGACTTGGTCGCCACCTCGATCAGCGTGCCGCCCTTGAAATCGATGCCGAAGTTGAGGCCGTGGAAGAAATAGAGCGAGATCGCAATGATCGACATCACCGCCGACAACGGAAAGCTGATGCGCCGGAAGCGCATGAAGTCGAATTTGGTGTTGTCGGGAACGATGCGAAGCAGGCGCACGGGACTATTTCTCCTTGCGCATGATCTTGCCCGAAAACCGGTTCCCACTTTTCGGGATCATGCGCGCTCTCTAGATCGGCACGTGTTGCGGACGCCGCCAGCGCACCCAGTAGGCCACGATCAGGCGCGTCATGGTGAAGGCGGTGAACACGGTGGTGATGATGCCGATGCCGAGCGTCACGGCGAAGCCGCGCACCGGCCCGGTGCCGATATAGAACAGCACTGCGGCGGCGATGAAGGTGGTGATGTTGGAATCGAGAATGGTCGCGAGCGCGCGCGTGAATCCGGCATCGATCGCGTTGATCGGCGAGCGCCCGGCCCGCACCTCTTCGCGAATGCGCTCATAGATCAGCACGTTGGAGTCCACCGCGATGCCGACGGTCAGCACGATGCCGGCGATGCCCGGCAGCGTCAGCGTGGCGTTGAGCATCGACAAGACGCCGAAGATCATGGCGACGTTGATCGCCACCGCGATATTGGCGAACAGCCCGAACAGGCCGTAGGTGGCGAACATGAAGATCACCACCATGACTGCGCCCACATAGGACGAGATCTTGCCCTGGCGGATCGAGTCGGCGCCGAGGCCGGGACCGACCGTGCGTTCCTCGATGATCGTCAGTGGCGCCGGCAGCGCGCCGGCGCGTAGCAGGATGGCGAGGTCGTTGGCGCTCTGCACCGTGAAATTGCCGGAGATCTGCCCGGAGCCACCGAGGATTGGCTCGCGGATCACCGGCGCCGAGATCACCTGGTTGTCGAGCACGATGGCGAAGGGCTTGCCGACATTGGCCTGCGTCACTTCGGCGAACTTGCGCGCGCCCGAGGTGTTGAAGCGGAAATTGACGACCGGCTCGCTGGTGCGTGAATCGAAGCCAGGCTGCGCGTCGGTCAGATCGGCGCCCGACACCAGAATGCGCTTCTCCACCACATAAGCCTGGCCGGCATCCTTGCCGGTGCCATGCAGGACCTCATCCTCCGGCGGCAGCTGGCCTTGCTGGGCCTGTTCCGGCGTCACCGCGGTGTCGACCATGCGGAAATCAAGCTTGGCGGTCTTGCCGAGCAGCGCCTTGAGGCGGGTCGGGTCCTGCAGGCCGGGCACCTGCACCAGGATGCGGTCGGAGCCTTCACGCGCGATCAGCGGCTCGACCGTGCCCAGTTCGTTGATGCGCCGCTCGATGATCTGGATCGACTGGTCGACCGCCTGGCGCACCCGCTCCAGGATGGCCGGGTCGGTCTCCCTCAGCTTGATTAGATTGCCGTCATTGGTGACGTCGACATTGCGGTCGCCGGTGGTGCCGAGAATGCCGCCCAGCGGCTGCGACAGCGTCTTCACCTTGGTGAGCGCCAAGTCGAGCTGCGAATTCTCGCGAACGCGGACTTCCACGCTGCTGCCGCGCACCACCAGGCCGGTATAGCCGACACGGGCTTCGCGCAGCACGCGGCGGGTATCGTCGCGCAGGGTATCCAGCAGTTCTTTGCGCACCGCCTTGGTGTCGACCGCGAGCAACAAGTGCGAACCGCCCTGCAGGTCGAGGCCGAGCACGATGTGGCGCTGCGCCCATTTGGGCCAGCTCGCCACCGTGCTCGCGGGCAGGAAATTCGGCACGGCGAACAGCATGACGACGAATGCCGTCAGCAGAATCGCCGTCACCTTCCAGCGCGTAAAATAAAGCATGACGTCCCGATTGGGTGTCGGAGCGAGGCCGCCGGGCTCACTTGCCCGCGGCTTCCTCCTTCACCGGCTCACCCTTGGCGCGAACTTCGGCCAGCATCCCCCGCATCTGGCGGATGCGGACACCGTCCGCAACTTCAATTTCGATCTGCTCGTCGTCGGTCACCTTGGTGACCTTGCCGACCAGCCCGCCATTGGTGACGACGGTGTCGCCCCGCCGAACGTTCTTCACCATCTCCTGGTGCTGCTTCACCCGCTTCTGCTGCGGGCGCAGGATCAAGAAATACATGATCACGAAGATCAGGATAAACGGCAGCAGCGACATCAGCATGCCGCCCTCGCCACCTGCCCCCCCGCCGAACAGCGAGCCTTGCGCAAACGCGGTCGTCACGAACATTACAATCGGTCCTCGGATTATTGGGTCCGGCGGCCGGTGGCGCCGACCCGGCGTCCGAAACCGCGATTTGGCGCGGACTATAGCGGCCGCGAGCCCAATTGCAACGCCGCGAACGGCCTCAAAATGGCCGATTCCGAGGCCTATCCGCGGCCGCCGCCTTGCGAGGCCGGCGCCGCCCCGCTATGAGCAGCCCCGACCCCTAAAGGCGCGAGCGATGGCCAAAGCGAAATCCAAGACCAAGTCGAAATCACCCGCAAAACCAGCCAAATCCAAGTTGCCGCCGGCGGACGCCGCTGTGCTCGGCCGCATCGCGGCCGCGCTCGAACGGCTGGCGCCGCCGCCGTCGGTCCAGCCCGATTTCACCACCGCCGACGCGTTCGTCTGGCATCCGGAGGGCCGGCTGATCCCGGTGCCCCAGGTCAATCGCGTCGAGATGTCGCTGCTCAAGGGCATCGACCGGGTGCGCGACCAGCTGGTGGAGAATACCGAACGCTTCGCCAAGGGCCTGCCGGCCAACAATGCCCTGCTGTGGGGCGCGCGCGGCATGGGCAAGTCGTCGCTGACCAAGGCCTCCCATGCCGCGGTCAATCTCATGCTGGCCAAGAAGGCCGGCAGCCTGCCGCTCAAGCTGGTCGAAATTCACCGCGAGGACATCGAGACCCTGCCGGATCTGATGAGCTTGATTCGCCCCTCGCCCTACCGTTTCATCGTGTTCTGCGATGATCTGTCATTCGACACCGAAGACACCACCTACAAATCGCTCAAGGCGGTGCTCGAAGGCGGCATCGAAGGCCGCCCGTCCAATGTCATCTTCTATGCGACCTCCAACCGCCGCCATCTGATGGCGCGCGACATGATGGAGAACGAGCGCGCAACCGCCATCAATCCGGGCGAAACGGTGGAAGAGAAGGTATCGCTGTCCGACCGCTTCGGGCTCTGGCTCGGTTTCCACCGCTGCAGCCAGGATGAATATCTCGCCATGGTCGAGGGCTATGTCGCCCATTACGGCATCCCGTCGCTCGACGAAGAGACGCGGCGCGCAGCGCTGGAATGGGCGACCACGCGCGGCGCCCGCTCCGGCCGCGTCGCCTGGCAGTTCATCCAGGACCTGGCCGGCCGGCTGGGCGTGCCGCTGAAGGATTAGATTTAACAGGTCATTCCGGCCGGGCCGCAACACCGGCGGGAGCCGGAATCCATAAATCCCGTCGATGACCATGGATTCCGGGTTCGCGCACTTCGTGCGCGCCCCGGAATGACGTGGAAATGCTTAGCCGCCGAGATATTTGGTCGGATCGACCGGCGTCGAGCCTTTCCGGATCTCGAAGTGCAATTGCGGCGAGTTGACGTTGCCGGTCTGCCCGGCGCGCGCGATCACCTGTCCACGCTTCACCGTGTCGCCGCGCTTGACCAGGAGCGCGCTGGCATTGGCATAGGCCGAGACAAAGCCGTTGGCGTGGCGGATCAGCACCAGATTGCCGTAACCTTTAAGCTCGTTGCCGGCATAAGCGACCACGCCGTCATCAGCCGCCTTGATCGGCGTACCCTCTGGCACCGCCAGATTGATGCCGTCGTTTTGCCCGCCATTCGGCTGGGTGCCGAAGCCGGCGATGACACGGCCGTGTACCGGCCAGCGGAAGGTCGGGATTCCGCCGGCGGGCTCCGCCGTCTTGGTGACGTCATGCTGTGGCGCGGGTTCTTCGGCCTTGGCCATCCGCACTGTCTGCGTCGGCTCGCGCGTGACGGTGCGGGTAGCCACCGTGCGCGGCCGTTCGACCCGCGGTGCCGATGCCGGTTGCCGCTGCGCACTCAGCTGGCGCCCATTGCTGGGAATGTTCACACGGTCGCCGATTTTGAGCTTGGTATAGGGGCTGATGTTGTTGGCGCGGGCGAGTTCCGTCAGCGAAATATGGTGATGGCGCGCGAGCGACATCATCGTCTCGCCGGGCGCAACAACATGAACGTCGGTGCCGAGGCGCGGCTGCGGCGCCCGCGTCTGCGCAACCCGCGGCGGCGGTGGCGCGGCTGGCGGCGCGGCGGCCGCCCGATAATGGCTGCTGCCGGACACATAGCGCGGAATAACCAGGCGCTGGCCCGGATAGATCGCGTGCGCGTCTCGCAGGTTGTTGACCTGCATGATGGCTGATGCCGGCACACCGTATTTGCGCGCGATCATTTCCAGCGTTTGGCCCCGCTCGACGGTCACAGGCGAACCGCCATCCCAGGTCCAATGCCCGGCCGGCGCGGGCGGCGGCGCCGGAGGCGCGTAACGCTGCTGGATCGAGCCGGTGACGTCGCCGCGCTGCTCGCCCGGACGGTAGGCTCCGAGACTTTGCGCGCCGTCGGAATAGCCGCGGCTCGCATAGACGGTGGCAGGCTGGTGCGGCGCCGGCAGCGGACGCGACGCGACATAGTTCGACGGCGCGGGGCGCCGGCTGATCGAACCGGTCACGTCGCTCGGCGGCAGATTGTTGTTGGAGGCGTAAGAGCCGGAGGAGAAGCGCGCGCTATCCGAGCATCCGGCCGCCAGCAGGCCAACCAGCGCAAGGACTGCAATACGCGGTAATGCACGCGAACGCGAGGGCACGGGGAGACGCGGCATCGTGGTTACTCACTGATACGCAAGATTTCTCGAATGCCGACTAAAGCAGCCACGAGTAAATAAGCTTTTAAGAATTAACGAATTGTCGCCAACATCTACGCAGGCGGCCATTATGTCACGGATGCGCGGATACGTTGCGCAACGCGGCCTCGAATTCAGAGTTCCCGCGCCTGCCCCGCCAATAACGGCACGAAACGCACCGCGATCAGCTCCTCGCGCGCGAGCCCCGTTTGCGACTTGGTAAGCTTGATAATGTGTTGCGGTCCGCCGGAAGGGCCGAGCGGTAACACCATGACGCCGTCGTCGGCGAGTTGATCGACCAGTTCTTGCGGCACCGTGGTGGCCGCCGCGGTCACCAGGATGCGGTCGAAGGGAGCGCGGCTCGGCACGCCGGCGAGACCGTCGCCGACGACAATTTCGACATTGTCGTAGCCGAGCGCGGCCAGCCTCGCGCGCGCAGCCTCGGCCAGCGTGCGATAGCGCTCGATGCTCACCACCTCGCGCGCCAGCCGCGACAGAACGGCGGCCTGGTAGCCCGAGCCGGTGCCCACCTCCAGCACGCGATGGTGCGGCCGCAAGGCAAGCTGCTCGGTCATATAGGCAACGACATAGGGCTGGCTGATGGTCTGGCCGCAGGCAATCGGCAGCGCCTGATCGGCATAGGCAGCGCTGCGCTCGCCGGCTTCCACGAAGCGCTCGCGCGGCACCTCGTCCATGGCGTGCAGCACCGCCGCATCGCCGATGCCGCGGCGACGCAAGGCCAGCAGAAACTCCATGCGGCTGATGCCTTCGTCCTCGCCTGCCCGCCCGGACACGATGCTCCCCCGTTTTCGCCGCTTTTCTAGCACGTTTCACTGGCACACATGGAACCTTCCCGGCGTGAGCGATCGGAATCCGGCACAGATATCGAAAGCGGGGAGCCACCGATGAAGGACGCCTCCGGAGCATTGCCACGGGTTCTGGTGGTCGAGGACGAAGCCCTCATCCGCATGCTGCTGGAAGACATGCTGGGCGAGCTCGGCTACACGCCGGCGGCCGCCGTCGGCACGCTTGCTGAAGCCATAGCCTTCGCGCGCGATGGCAACTTCGAGGCCGCCATCCTCGACGTCAATCTCGATGGTGTGGAAATCTATCCGGTCGCCGACATCCTGGCCCGGCGCGGCACACCGTTCGTCTTCGTTACCGGTTATGGCGAAGCGAGTTTGGCCGAGAACTACTGCGATCGGCCGGCGTTACAGAAGCCATTCCACAGCGACCAGCTCAGGGCCGTGCTCGACCGCCTGCTGACGTCGGCATAAATCACGCCTGCCCCGGATGCGGCGCAGCATGAAGCATCGCGGAATGCTGCGCTGCTGATCCGGGGCCGTATAAAATTCTGAAATCTGTGGCGGTCCCGGGTCTGCAGCGCACCACTTCGTGCTGCGCTGCGCCCGGGACAGGCATGATGCTAATCGAACAGCCCGGCCAGCTGCGTCATGAACGGCTCGTCGGTCATGTCGAGCCGGAGCGGCGTGATCGAGATGCGGTTCTCGGTGAGCGCGGCGAGATCGCTGCCCTGGGCCGCGCCGGCCAGCCCGCCGCGCCCGAAGGCGATCCAGTAATAGGGATTGCCGCGCCCGTCATGGCGCGCCTCGATGCGCAACAGCTCCTGATCGCGCTTGCCCTGGTTGGTGACGGCGACGCCCGCCACCTCGTGCGGCGCGCAATCGGGGAAATTGATGTTGACCAAGACGTCGCGCGGCAGGCCGGCGGCGAGCACGCGGCGGATCAGATCGGGCGCGTGCGTGATCGCGGTCTCCCACGGCGGCGCGCGCCTTGTCGAGAACGAATAGGCCTGCGACAACGCGAAGGACGGAATCCCGAGCACGGTGCCTTCCATGGCGCCGGCGACCGTGCCCGAATAGGTGACGTCCTCGGCGGCATTGCGCCCGCGGTTGACGCCCGACAGCACCAGGTCCGGCGGCTCCTTCATGATGTGGCGCACGCCCATGATCACGCAGTCGGTGGGCGTGCCCTTGACCGCGAACCGGCGCTCGCCGCTCTCGCGCAGGCGCAGGGGATCGTTGAGCGAGAGCGAATGCGAGACGCCCGACTGGTCGATCTCCGGCGCCACGATCCAGATGTCGTCGGACAGCGCGCGCGCGATTTTTTCGCAGGCATCGAGGCCCGGCGCGTGGATGCCGTCGTCATTGGTGATGAGAATGCGCATGATTACATGTCATTCCGGGACACGCCGAAGGCGTGGACCCGGAATCCAGAGCCAAAAATGTGAGACTGCGAGTGGAGCCCTGGATTCCGGGCTCGCGAGCTTCGCCCGCGCCCCGGAATGACGGGCCATTGGAGTATTGTCGTCATCAACTCGCTTTCTCAATCTTGGTCATGCCGCCCATGTAAGGCTTGAGCGCCTCCGGCACTGCGATCGAGCCGTCTTCCTGCTGATAGTTTTCCATCACCGCGATCAGCGCGCGGCCAACGGCGACGCCTGAGCCGTTGAGCGTATGCACGTGGCCCTTCACCTTGCCGCCCTTACCCTTGTAGCGCGCCTTCATGCGCTGGGCCTGGAAATCGCCGCAGACCGAGCAGGAGGAAATCTCGCGATACATATTCTGCCCCGGCAGCCAGACCTCGATGTCGTAGGTCTTGCGCGAGGCAAAGCCCATGTCGCCGGTGCACAGCGTGATGACGCGGTAAGGCAGGTCGAGCTTCTTCAGCACCTGTTCGGCGCAAGACAGCATGCGCTCGTGCTCGTCGCGCGATTGCTCGGGCGTGGTGATGGAGACGAGCTCGACCTTGGTGAACTGGTGCTGGCGGATCATGCCGCGCGTGTCCTTGCCGGCGGCACCGGCCTCGGCGCGGAAACAGGGCGTACAGGCGGTCAGCCGCAGCGGCAGTTTGTCTTCTTCGACGATGGACTCGCGCACCAGATTGGTGAGTGGGACTTCGGCGGTCGGGATGAGCCAAAGCGCTCTTGTCTTTTCGGTAGCTTGGCCCGCAGCAATGGCGGCCCGGATCACCTTTTCTGCATCGCCTTTATGTTCCTGCAAAACCTCATTCACAGCATTCTTTATTGCGGCATCAAATTCGTTCTTAGGCACTTTCACCCGCGTCGAAAATTGGTCTTCCTCAAACTTTGGCAGCTGCGCCGTGCCAAACATCACCTCGTCGCGCACCAGCACCGGAGGATTGACTTCAATGTAGCCGTGCTCCTGCGTGTGCAGATCGAGCATGAACTGACCGAGCGCGCGCTCCATGCGCGCCAACCCCTTCTGCAGCACCACGAAGCGTGAACCGGAGAGCTTCGCCGCCAGTTCGAAGTCCATCATGCCGAGCGCTTCGCCCAGTTCGAAATGCTGCTTGGGCGTGAATGGCTTTCCATCCTTGTCTTTGTATTCGCGCCTCTTACCAATCTTGTGACGCTCGACATTGCCGTGCTCGTCGGTGCCGTCCGGCACCTCGTCGAGCGGCATGTTGGGAATCCAGGCGAGTTCCTTCTCCAGCGCGGCGGAGGCTTCCTTCTCCTCCGCTTCCATGGTCGGGATCGACGTCTTCAGCTCCGCCATCTCGGCCATCAGCTTCTGCGCCGTGGCCTCGTCCTTCTTGGCCTTGGCCTGGCCGATCTCCTTCGACGCCGCGTTGCGGCGCGCCTGCGCCTGCTCGAGCTTCACGATCAGCGCGCGCCGCGTCTCGTCGAGCTTCATGAGCTTGGCGGACAACGGCTCCAGCCCGCGCCGGGTCAAGCCGCGGTCGAAGGCCCCGGTGTTCTCGCGAATCCATTTGATGTCGTACATGGCCGGTTTTTATCCTGTGTCATGACCGGGCAAAAGGCGCGAAGCGCCGTCTCGTTGGCGAAAATCGCCCGGCCATCCACGCCTTTCTGCGGAAGGAACCTGAGGCGTGGATGCCCGGCATAAAGCCGGGCATGACGGAGTCAATACCTACTCGGCCGGCTTGGCCGCGGTATCGCCGCCGTCGCCGGAGCCGCCCTCGGAGCCGC
>JAKAMD010000106.1 GCA_021823875.1 Pseudomonadota bacterium
CGCATATGGTCGAGCAGGGCGCAGAGCGGCTCCCAGAAGCCTTCGATATTGACGGCAAGCACCGGCTTCAGGTGGCGGCCGAGCTGCACCCAGGTCAATTGCTCGACCAGTTCCTCGAGCGTGCCGATGCCGCCCGGCAGCGCGACGAAGGCGTCCGCCAGCTCAAACATGGTGCGTTTGCGCTCGTGCATGTCGTGGGTGACGATCATCTCTTGCGCCCCACGAAACGCGTGCTCCTGCCGCACCAGGAAATCCGGGATGATGCCGGTCACCGTGCCGCCATGGTCGACGACCGAATGGGCGAGGGCGCCCATGATGCCGCTGCCGCCGCCGCCATAGACCAGGCCGATGCCGTTCTCGGCGAGGATTTTGCCGAAATCCCGCGCGGCTTGCACAAAAGCCGGATCGGTGCCCTTTCCGGAGCCGCAATAAACGCAGATTTTGCCGATTTTGTTCGGTTTTTCGATTCTAATCATGGGTCTCGATGTGCGCCGCGGTCATGGCCGCGTCAAGGCAACATCAGAATTCCCGGTCGGAATGCCGCTTATGCCTTCTGCCCGTCCCCGGGGTGATTGTCGGCCGGAATCCACCTATATGGAAGGCCGCGACGGCGCCTTGTCGGTCCGTCGGTTCCGGATTGTCCATGTCGCCTCACCATCGCCATCCCCATTCCGCCGGGCCCCAGCCTGCCGTTTCCGCCAGCCGCGGTGCCCTGCTCAGCACCGTGATCCATCTTTGGCCCTATATCTGGCCGGCCGATCGGCGCGACCTGAAAGGCCGCGTGATCGCCGCCATGGTCATGCTGGTGGCGGCCAAGCTCGCCACCATCGCGGTGCCCTTCACCTTCAAATGGGCGACCGATGCGCTCGCCGGCCAAGGCAGCGCCCCGGTCGCGGCATCCGCATGGCTGGTCTGGGCGGTCGCCGCGCCAATCGCCATGACCATCGCCTATGGCGGCATGCGCATCCTGATGGCGCTGTTGCAGCAGATGCGCGACGGGCTGTTCGCCAAGGTGGCGATGCATGCCGTGCGGCGGCTGGCCTATCGCACCTTCGTGCACATGCATGAGCTGTCGTTGCGCTTCCACCTTGAGCGCAAGACCGGCGGCTTGACCCGCGTGCTCGAACGCGGCCGCAACGCCATCGAAACCATCGTGCGCATGGTGATCCTGCAGCTTTCGCCCACCATCATCGAAGTGGTGTTGGTCGCCGGCGTGCTGCTCTGGCAGTTCGACTGGCGCTACGTGGCGGTGATCCTGGTTACCGTCACGGCCTATATGCTGTTCACCTACCGCGCCACCGAATGGCGCATCGGCATTCGGCGCAAGATGAACGACAGCGACACTGACGCCAACGTCAAGGCGATCGACTCGCTGCTCAACTACGAGACGGTGAAATATTTCGGCGCCGAGGAGCGCGAGGCCGCGCGCTATGACCGCTCCATGGCGCGCTACGAAGACGCCAGCGTGCAGGCCTATACCTCGCTCGCGGTGCTCAATGCCGGGCAGGCGGTGATCTTCACCATCGGTCTCGCCGTCTCCATGGTGATGTGCGCCTTCGAGATCAAGGCCGGCACCAAGACGGTCGGCGATTTCGTGCTGATCAACGCCATGATGATCCAGCTCTACCAGCCGCTCAATTTCATGGGCATGGTCTATCGCGAGATCAAGCAGGCGGTGACCGATATCGAGATCATGTTCTCGATTCTCTCGCGCGCGCCGGAGATCATGGATGCGCCCGGCGCGCGGCCGCTCGCCGTCGGCAACGGTACCATCAAATTCGAGAACGTCTCCTTCTCCTATGAGCTGGAGCGCCGCATCCTCAAGGGTATCTCCTTCGAGGTGCCGGCCGGCAAGACCGTGGCGGTGGTCGGCCCGTCCGGCGCCGGCAAGTCGACGATCTCGCGACTCCTGTTCCGCTTCTACGATCTCAAGGGCGGGCGCATCCTGATCGACGGCCAGGACATTGCGCATGTCACGCAGAAATCGCTGCGCCAGGCGATCGGCATGGTGCCGCAGGACACCGTGCTGTTCAACGATACCATTCGCTACAACATTCGCTATGGGCGCTGGGAGGCGAGCGACGCCGAGGTGGAAGAGGCGGCGCGGCTGGCGCAGATCGACAATTTCATCCGGCTGGCACCGCTCGGCTACGAAACCGAAGTCGGCGAGCGCGGCTTGAAACTGTCGGGCGGCGAGAAGCAGCGCGTGGCGATTGCCCGCACCATCCTGAAAGCCCCGCCGATCTTGGTGCTGGATGAGGCGACTTCCGCGCTCGACAGCCACACCGAAAAGGAAATCCAGGACGCGCTCGACCGCGTCTCCACCGGCCGCACCACGCTGGTGATCGCGCACCGGCTTTCCACCATCGTCGGCGCCGACGAGATCATCGTGCTCGATCAGGGCGAGATCGCCGAACGCGGTACCCATCACGCGCTGCTCGTCAAGGGTGGGCTCTATGCCAGCATGTGGAACCGGCAGCGCGAGGCGGAAGAGGCGCGCGAGAAGCTCGCCCGCGCCGATGAGCCGACCGCGGCGCCCAACCGCAATCCGCCGGCGATCGAAGACGAGGCGGCCATGCCGGCGGCGCCGACGGTCGTGCCCGCCGCTGCCGCGGAGTAGCCGCGGCCAAGGCGTAGGGGCGCCTTTGTCCGAGGGCTGGACCGAGGGAACGAACCACGCGCTCAGGACAGGCCTTTGAGGCTTGCTCCGGTCGCGTCGGGGCGTTTGACGTGCGTCAATGCACGAGGGGCGATCGTTCTGCAGAAATTGGTCGAAATCCGCGCTGTTTACGATTGGAACGACGAGTTTCAACCCGAACCGAGGGGAAACGCCCTTGCAGCGCATATTGGGCAATCGATTGCGGAACCTGTCCGCTGCGCGTGTCGGCGGCTACCTTATCGCTTTGGTCTCGGTAGTGTTGCTCCTGTGCGCGTCGGGGTGGGCAGCTTCCGGGCCGTTCGCCGGCCTCGATGGCAACTGGTCGGGATCGGGCACCTTGCGGCCTGCCAATGCCGCCGCCGAGCGCATCCGCTGCAATGCGCATTACCAAGTGATCGGCCAGCATAACATCAAGCTGCAATTGCGCTGTGACAGTGACACTTATCAATTCGACCTGCGCGGCGATTTCGACGCCGACGAACGCGGTCATCTCAGCGGCGGCTGGACAGAGAGCACCCGCGGCGTCTTCGGCACGATCGTCGGTCAAGTACAGGGCAATCGCATGCTCATTCGCGCCGCTGCCCCGGGCTTTTTCGCCGATCTGCTCCTGGTCACCAGCAACCGGCGGCAAAGCGCGACCATCAATTCGGAAGCGGGTGCCCAGGCCGTAAAAGCGTCCGTGACCCTGAACCGGCGCTGATCGGCTGCGCCGGTACACGAGGCCTTGCGAGTTCTGACGGATCGGCATCATGGAAACCCGCGCCCGCTACAGCCTGATTGGCGCCTTCACCTTGGCCTGCATCTTGGCCGGCTTCGCTTTTGTCTATTGGGTCAAGGCCGCCGGCGGGCTCGGACGGCAGGACGTCTACGCGATCCGCTTCGAACAGCCGGCGTCAGGGCTAACCCAAGGGGCGAACGTCCTGTTCAACGGTATCCGCGCCGGCAGCGTGATAGGGCTCGATCTCGATTCCAACGATCCCAAGCGGGTCACCGCGATGATTTCGGTCACCGCCGGCACGCCCATCCGTACCGACACCCAGGTAGACATCACCTATTTGGGTCTGACCGGCGCGGCGGCGGTCGCGCTCAAAGGCGGCTCGGCCGAGGCGCCGCGGCTCACCTCGAAAAACGGAGAGCCGCCGGTTCTGGTGGCGGGAGCCGAAGCGGGGCACACCTTGACCGAGTCGGCGCAAGCAACGCTGCGCCGGATCGACGACATCTTGAAAGAGAACTCCAAACCGCTGAACACGGCCATTTCGGGCATTGCGACCTTCGCCGACATGCTCGGGCGCAATTCGAAACGGGTCGAGGGCATCCTCGGCGGGTTGGAGACGCTCACCGGCACCGGCAAGCCGAAAGAAGGTCCCACGGTCTACGATCTGACACCCGCATCCCAATTTCCGCCGTTGGAGAAACCGATCAAGGCGCAGCTCGTCGTCGGCGATCCCAATGCCATTCTTCTGTTCGACACGCAGCGAATCCTCATCCGCGACGGCGCCGGCACCTATTCGCACATCGACAACGCGCAATGGGCCGACAACCTGCCGAAGCTGATCCAGGCCAGGATCGTGCAGAGCTTCGAGAACGCGCATCAGCTCGGCACCGTAAGCCGGCCGCTCGAACAGCTGGCGGCGGAATATCGGCTGGAGATCTCGATCCGCAGCTTCCAGGTCGCGTTAAAGCCCTCGCCCAATGCGGTGGTCGATCTGACGGCACGCCTGGTCACCGATAAGGGGGCGGTCGCCGGAGCGCGCGTCTTCACGGCCAGCGTCCCGGCCAAGAGCACCGGGGCGGCGGACGCGGTCGCTGCGCTCGACCGGGCTTTTGCCCAGGTGGCCGGAGAGATCGTGGTCTGGACGGCCAGCACGATCTAGCCGGCCGGTGCCGATCTTGAACCTCAACCGGTACTTATCGGTGGTCAAGCCGTGAGGCGGCAGCTATATCCTCGGCACCCCAGGAGAGGGAAGGAGCGCCACGCGGCTGAAGCTTTTCCATGTCGATCGTCAATTCAATTCGCCAACAGCTCGTGCCGATCACCCCGGAGGGCTATCCGTTCATCGGCGCCTTTGCGCTGGTGAGCCTCATCCTGTTCTGGGTGTGGACGCCGCTCGGCTGGCTCGGCGCAGTGCTCACGCTGTGGTGCGTCTATTTCTTCCGCGATCCGCCGCGGGTGACGCCGGTACGCGAAGGGCTGGTGGTGGCACCGGCCGACGGCCGCATCAGCCAGATCACCACCACTCCGCCGCCGCACGAACTCGGCCTCGGCGACAAGGCGCTGCCGCGCGTGTCCATCTTCATGAGCGTGTTCAATTGTCACGTGAACCGCAGCCCGATCAGCGGCCGGGTCGAGAAGATCGTCTATCAGCCCGGCAAGTTCCTCAATGCCGATCTCGATAAGGCGAGCCTCGACAACGAGCGCAATTCGCTGGTGATCGCATCGGACAAGACCCGCATCGCGGTGGTGCAGATCGCCGGCCTGGTGGCGCGCCGCATCGTCTGCTTCGTGCGCGAGGGCCAGCCGGTCGGCGCCGGCGAGCGCTTCGGCATGATCCGCTTCGGCTCGCGGCTCGACGTCTATCTGCCGCCAAACGCGGTGCCGGTGGTGGCGGTGGGACAGACCGCGATCGCCGGCGAAACCGTGCTTGCCGACCTCAACGGTGGCAATGTCGGCAACATCTTCCGCAGTGGCTAATCGTTAACACGGGATGCCGTAACGCGCGCCGGTGCCATGGCGCGGCGGCGGTGAACGCTCTATATTGGCGTCCATGGTATTTCAGCCGATCGATCCCTCACCGCCGCCGCGCCGCCGCCGGTTCAAGCCGATCCCGGTGCGCACGCTGCTGCCCAATCTGATCACGCTGCTGGCGCTGTGCGCGGGGCTCACCGCCATCCGCGTCGCCATCGAGCACAACATCCAGCTGGCGCTCGGCGCG
The DNA here is from genome assembly GCA_021823875.1 of Pseudomonadota bacterium. Classification (GTDB taxonomy): domain Bacteria; phylum Pseudomonadota; class Alphaproteobacteria; order Rhizobiales; family Xanthobacteraceae; genus Pseudolabrys. The sequence goes on from JAKAMD010000106.1 coordinate 5,593, forward strand.
ATCGTGCTGGCGGCCTTGCTCGACGGCATCGACGGGCGGGTGGCGCGCCTGCTCAAGGGTACTTCGCGCTTCGGCGCCGAGCTCGACAGCTTGGCCGACTTCGTCAATTTCGGCGTGGCACCGGCACTCATCTTGTACGTCTGGAGCCTGCACGAGCTCAAATCGGCGGGCTGGATTGTCGCCATGGTGTTCGCGATCTGCACCGGGCTTCGCCTCGCGCGTTTTAACGTGATGATGGACGATCCGGACAGGCCTGCCTGGGCCGGCAATTTCTTCACCGGCATCCCGGCGCCGGCCGGCGCCATCACGGTGCTGCTGCCGATCTATCTCGGGCTGCTCGGCTTTTCCGGCGGGCTGGTCGAGGCCTGGGTCATCTTCTTCTATACGCTGGCGATCGCGCTGCTGATGGTGTCGCGGCTGCCGGTGTTCTCCGGCAAGCGCATGGGCAAGCGCGTGCCACCGGAAATGGTGCTGCCGGTCTTTGTCATCGTGGTGGCATGCTTCGCCTTGCTGATCGCCTATCCCTGGGCCGTGCTCAGCCTCGGCACGCTGATCTATCTCGCCTGCCTGCCGATTGGCGCCTGGTCCTATCGCAACTATCAGCGCAAGGATGCCGCGGCCGCCGCGGCTGCGGCGACCGCTTCGCCCGCCTCGGAGGAGTCAATGATTCCGGGCTCTGCCGCCGGCGCGAGCGATGATGGGCGGCCGGCGCGGCTGAACTGACCAGCAGGCGATCTCACCATCATGCCGCGTGCAATCCGCGTCCTTGGCCCGGCCGAGCGTCATGACCGACCGGTCGTCGATACCGTGATCCTGGATTACGCGCGACGCAGTGCGCCGGATGCGACGGTCACCGGCGTCAAAGGCGGTACTTACGAAATTGCGCTGGTCGAACTGCGCCGCCTCGACACCGACGATCTTCTGGAACTGGAGGACGGCACGCTGGTGGAAGTGGTGGCCGCGCCCGAACCGCTGTTGGAGCTGCGCGCCGCCGATCTTGCCGGCCTGGCACGGCTCGCTTGGCAGCTCGGCGATCGCCATGTGCCGGTGCAGGTGCTGACCAATCGCATTCGCGTGCAAGCCCAAGCCGGCGTCGCGGAGCTGCTCGCGGCGCTCGGCGCCAAGGTGACGCCGCTCGAGGCGCCGTTCGATCCCGAGGGCGGCGCCTATGCCTCAGCGCATGCCCATCACGATCATGCGCATCATGATCATGCGCACGGCCATGATCATGGCCCTGCGCACGACCATCATCATCGCGACCACTGATTAACGGTTGCGGTACCCTTGCGTGCCGAACGGATAGCCGGGCATCAGGTCGTAAGGATGCCCCCAGTTCGGCAGCGCCTGCATGCGATCGAGCCAGGCGCCGATCGCCGGATGTTCGGCCGCGATATCGAAGCCGAATTCCTCCGGGGGATAGTAGAGATACGCCGTCATTGAAATGTCGGCGATGGTCGGCTTGTCGCTGACCAGGTATTGCCGCCCGGTCAGCCGCTTGTTGACGACAGCGAGGGCGCCATCGATGCGGCCCTTCATGAAGGCGAACACCGCGGGGTCGGGCTGCTTCGGCGCGAAATTCTTCAAGAACCGGTACGGCCCGAGAAAGCCGTTGACCTTCTGGTTGTCGAAGATGATCCAGCGTAGCGATTCCAGTTCCTCGTCCTCGCCCTGCGGTTTGAACTTGCCGGTCAGCTTGGCGAGGTAGGTGAGGATCACGCCCGACTGGGTGAGCTTCTTGTTGCCGTGCACGAGCACAGGCACTTCGCCCATCTCGTTGACAGTCTCCCGGTATTCCGGCGTGCGGGTGGCGCCGCCGGCGAAGAAGTCGACCCAAATCGGCTCCCAGTCAGCACCGATCAGGTTGAGCGTGAGCGCAGCCCGGTAAGCGTTACCAGACTGCGCGAAGCAATAGAGCTGGAATTCCGACATGAGCGTGCGGGCGCCTTACTTCATGGTGGGAATGACGAATTCGGCGCCCGACTTGATGCCGGAAGGCCAGCGCGAGGTCACCGTCTTGGTCTTGGTGTAGAAACGGATCGAATCCGGTCCGTGCTGATTGAGGTCGCCGAAGCCGGAGCGTTTCCAGCCGCCGAAGGTGAAATAGGACAGCGGCACAGGGATAGCGAAGTTGACGCCGACCATGCCGACGTTCACGCGCTGGACGAAATCGCGCGCGGCGTCGCCGTCGCGAGTGAAGATGGCAACGCCGTTGCCGTATTCGTGGTCCGACGGCAGTCGCACCGCTTCTTCGTAATTCTTGGCGCGCACCACCGAAAGCACCGGCCCGAAGATCTCTTCCTTGTAGATCGTCATGTCGGGCGTGACCTCGTCGAACAGGCAGCCGCCGATGAAGTTGCCGTTCTCGTAGCCCTGCAGCTTGAAGCCGCGGCCGTCCACCACCAGCTTGGCGCCTTCCTTGACGCCGGTGTCGATATAGCCGCGCACCTTGTTGAGCAGTTCGCGCGTGACCATCGGGCCGTAGTCGGCCTTGTCGTCGGTGGAGGGCCCGATCCGCAGGCCTTCGACCCGCGGGATCAGCTTCTCGATCAGCTTGTCTGCGGTCTTTTGGCCGACCGGCACCGCCACCGAGATCGCCATGCAGCGCTCGCCGGCCGAGCCGTAGCCAGCGCCAATCAGCGCATCGACCGCCTGGTCCATGTCGGCGTCGGGCATGATGATCATGTGGTTCTTGGCGCCGCCGAAGCACTGCACGCGCTTTCCGTTGGCGCAGCCGGTGGCATAGATGTATTCCGCGATCGCCGAGGAACCGACGAAACCGATTGCCTTGACGCGGGGGTCGTTGAGCAGCGTGTCGACCGCTTCCTTGTCGCCATTGACGACATTGAGCACGCCCGGCGGCAGGCCGGCTTCCAGGAACAGCTCGGCGATGCGCATCGGCACCGACGGATCGCGCTCCGACGGTTTGAGGATGAAGGCATTGCCGCAGGCGATCGCCGGCGCGCATTTCCACAGTGGGATCATGGCCGGGAAGTTGAACGGCGTGATGCCGGCGACGACGCCGAGCGGCTGGCGCAGCGAATAGAGGTCGATGCCGGGCCCGGCGCCCTCGGTGTATTCGCCCTTCAGGAGATGCGGGATGCCGCAGGCGAATTCGACCACTTCGACGCCGCGCTGGATATCGCCGCGCGCGTCGCTGAAAACCTTGCCGTGTTCGGACGACAGGAGCCTGGCCAGGTTGTCGAGATCCTTCTGGACCAGCTCCAGGAATTTGAACATCACGCGGGCGCGCCGCTGCGGATTGGTGGCGGCCCAGCCGGGCTGCGCGGCCTCGGCGTTGGCGATGGCGTGCTCGACCTCGGAATGCTTGGCGAGCGCCACCCGGGCCTGTACCTCGCCGGTATTGGGGTTGAAGACATCACCAAAGCGTCCGGACAGGCCTTTCTGTTCCTTGCCGCCGACGAAATGGCCAATCTCACGCATGGTATTGTCCTCCGATTTGCATAGCGCGCGCGAACGCGGGGGTCCGGCCGCTGTTTTTTAAGACTTTTGCAGCTTTTTGCCGGCAGGTCACGGGGTGAGCCAAGTCGGGGCGAAGCCGCCTTTTCGTTCACAGTCGGTTAGCCTTTACCGCCTCTTAACAGCGACCGTCTAGGGTCGAGCCAGCGGGGGTGTTCTCCTCTGCGTCGGCGTTGAGTGGGGTTTTTCATGGATATTGCGACAGGTCTAGGCCTGCTGGCGGGAGCCACCGTGCTCTGCACGCTGATCCTGATGGGCGGCGACCTGCGGATGTTCTTTGATCTGCACGCCTTCATTGTGATTTTTGGCGGGTCGACGGCCGCGACTCTCATCCGCTTCCCGCTTTCGTCAATCTTCCACGGCTTTCCGCTTGGGGCCAAGTTCGCCTTTTCGTTGCGCCGCATGAGCCAGCGCGAACTGGTCGACGAACTGGCCGGGCTCGCCGAAATCGCCCGCAAGCAGGGGCCCATCGGGTTGGAAAAGGTCGAGATCGAAGACCCCTTCATGGCCAAGGGCATCCGGTTCGTCGCCGACGGCTATGACACCAACTTCATCCGCGACAATCTCGAACGCGACCGCGACAACTTCCTCACCCATCTCGACGAAGGCCAGAAGATCTATCGCGCC
>JAKAMD010000107.1 GCA_021823875.1 Pseudomonadota bacterium
CCGACGGCTATGCCACCAACTTCATCCGCGACAATCTCGAACGCGACCGCGACAACTTCCTCACCCATCTCGACGAAGGCCAGAAGATCTATCGCGCCATCGGCGATTGCGCGCCGGCCTTCGGCATGATCGGCACGCTGATCGGCATGGTGCAGATGTTCGCCAACATGACCGACCCGTCCAAGCTCGGTCCGTTCATGGCGGTGGCGCTATTGGCGACCTTCTACGGCGCGGCCACGGCCAACCTGTTGTGCCTGCCGATCGCCGACAAATTGCATCTCAAGCTGGTCGATGAAGAAATCAACCGCACGCTGATCATCGACGGCATCCTCATGATCCGCGAAGCCAAGAGTCCGACTCTGGTGCGCGAGATGCTGCTGGCCTATCTGCCCGAGAAGCACCGTCATACCGACGAAGAAGAGCAACATGAAGGGGCGGAAGCGGTCGCCGCGTAGGTGGCGCCGGGCCGCGCAATAGCCCATGGCCAGACGCAAGGACGGAGCGCACGGCGGCGGGCACGGCTGGTTCGTTACCTTCGCCGACCTGATGGGGCTCCTGGTGAGCTTCTTCGTGATGCTGGTGGCCTTCTCCACCCAGGATCAGGCCAAGCTGCAGGTGGTCGCCGGCTCGATGCGCGATGCCTTCGGCGTGCAGGATCGCGTGCGCTATTCCGGTATCATCGAAGTGCTCGGCCTGCCGACCCGGCCGAAGCTGAAGAACGCGGCCCACATCGATCCGAAGGATGCATCCGCCAATCCCTCACCCGACGAGCGCGACCGCCAGCGCACCTATGGCGCGCGCTTCAAACAGGACCGTAAATTCGCGCTCGCCGCGGCCTCGCTGCGGCAGGCCATGCAGGATATGCCGGCGATAACCGAGGCCTCCAAGCACATCATGATGGAGGAGACCAAGCAGGGTCTCAATATCGAGATCGTCGACCAGGACGGCCGCTCGATGTTTCCGGAGGGCTCCAAGGAGCCCTACGAACGCACGCGGATGCTGATCATGAAATTGGCGCCGGCGCTCAAGGCGATGCCGTTCCGCATCTCGATCACCGGGCACACCGCCGCAAGTCAGATCCCGCCCAAGCCCGGCTATGGGCCTTGGGAGCTCTCCGCCGATCGCGCCAATGCGGTGCGCGAAATCCTGGCGGGCGAGGGAATGCCCTCCGGCCACATCTATCAGGTGGCCGGGAAGGCCGATACCGACCCGCTTTTCCCGGATAACCCCTATATGGCACCGAATCGGCGGGTCACCATCACTTTGATGCGGGAAGCCCCACCGCTCCCCCCTGATTTCACTCCCTAAAGTTGCATAGTATCGCCTCTGGACAGATTGATCCCGGTTATTCAGACGGGGAGAAATCAAGGTATTCTCACGATCCCAGCGGATTTATTAAGCCGCGCCCTTGAACGCCCGGGGCAAGATTTGAAGCGAACACGATGAGTGATGGAGTGAACGCGGACCCGGCCTCTGCTGAAGCCACCGCCGCCAACGGTGATAGCGAGACACCACCAGGCTTCGTCGCCTTGGCGCTTGGCAGCGTCGGCGTCGTCTATGGCGACATCGGCACCAGCCCGCTTTACGCCTTCCGCGAGGCGGCGATCGCTGCGAGCGAGGCGCACCCGGTGACCCGCGATACCGTGCTCGGCGTGCTCTCGCTGATCCTGTGGGCGCTGATCATCGTCGTGACCGCCAAATACGTGCTGGTGCTGCTGCGCGCCGACAATAACGGAGAGGGCGGCACGCTCTCGCTCACGGCGCTGGCCAGCCGCGCGCTGGGCCGCCGCACCTTCTATGTATTCGTCATCGGCATCATCGGCGCCTCGATGTTTCTCGGCGACAGCGTCATCACGCCGGCGATTTCGGTGCTTTCGGCGGTGGAGGGTCTGAAGCTGGCCAGCCCCGCCTTCTCGGAATTCGTGGCCCCGCTTGCCGTCGTCATCCTGATCGCGCTGTTCGCCGCGCAAAGCCGCGGCACCGCCAAAGTGGCGGCCATGTTCGGACCGGTCATGGTGGTCTGGTTCGTGTCGATTGCGATCGCCGGCTTGCTGCACATCCGTGACGATCCGCACGTGCTGATCGCCATCAATCCGCTCTATGGCGTCGAATTTCTGTTTAATCACGGAGCTATCGGCCTGGTGACGCTAGGCGCGGTGTTCTTGGTGGTCACCGGCGGCGAGGCGCTCTATGCCGATCTTGGCCATTTCGGCCGCAAGCCGATCCAGACCGCCTGGCTCTGCCTGGTGTTGCCGTCGCTGCTGATCAATTATTTCGGGCAGGGCGCCAAGGTGCTCGCCGATCCTTCCGCGATCGAAAATCCGTTCTACCGTTTGGTGCCCGATACCTTTCTGCTGCCGATGATCGTGCTCGCCACCGCAGCGACGGTGATCGCGAGCCAGGCGGTGATCACCGGCGCCTATTCGCTGGTGCAGCAGGCAATCCAGCTCGGCATGCTGCCGCGCCTGAATATCCTGCACACGTCGGCGTCCCATGTCGGCCAAATTTACATCCCGCGCGTCACGATTTCGCTCTTGCTCGGCGTGCTGTTGCTGGTCGGCTTGTTCCGTACCTCCAGCGCACTGGCGTCGGCCTATGGCATCGCGGTGGCGACCACCATGGTGGTGGATGGGCTGCTGGCTTTCGTGGTCATCTGGCGGCTCTGGCAATGGCCGCTTTGGAAGGCACTGCTGCTGATCATGCCGTTCGTGGTTGTCGACGTGACATTCTTTTCCGCCAACCTGATCAAGCTGTTTGAAGGCGCCTGGGCGCCCTTGCTGTTCGGCGCCACGCTGGTGATCGTTATTCTCACCTGGCGGCGCGGCAGCGTCCTGCTGATCAACAAGACCCGCCGCACCGAGGTTCCGCTCGACACGCTGTTCCGTAGTCTCGAGAAGAAGCCGCCGCACATCGTGCCCGGCACCGCGGTCTTCCTCACCAGCGATCCGGAATTCTCGCCCACCGCACTGTTACACAATCTCAAGCACAACAAGGTGCTGCACGAGAACAACGTGATCCTCACCGTCGTCACCGCCGACATGCCGCGTGTGCCGGAGGAGGATCGCGTCAAGATGACGTCGTTGTCGCCGCATTTCTCGCGCATCACGCTGAAGTTCGGCTACATGGAACAGCCCAACGTGCCGAAGGCGCTGGCGATTGCGCGCAAGCTCGGCTGGCAGTTCGACATCATGTCGACCTCGTTCTTCCTGTCGCGGCGCGCGCTCAAACCCTCGCCGCAGTCTGGCATGCCGTCCTGGCAAGACCACTTGTTCATCTCGCTGGCGCGCTCGGCCAACGACGCCTCCGACTTCTTCCAGATTCCGACCGGACGGGTGGTGGAGGTCGGCACGCAGGTCGCCGTGTAAGCGCGATACCGGCCGGTTGACAATAACCCGTTGAAATAACATAATTATTTTTCGAAGCCGTGCTGCGTTTTGCGCATGGCTCGGAAGGACGGTTTGCACAAATGCTGCTGCTGGCGAGCGAAAATAAGCCTATACCGGCGGCCTTATTTTTGCGCCGCAACAATTCCAGGCTCATCTCCCAGGCTCATCTCCATGACACACAACGTGGTCGCCGATAACGGCGGCGCGGTCGCCGAAGCCCCGGCCTCGGTCGGCTTCTGGGCGCTCACCCTCGGCAGCATCGGCGTCGTCTACGGCGATATCGGCACCAGCCCGCTCTACGCCGTGCGCGAGTCGGTGCTGGCCGCGGTCGGCCCCAAGGGGGTGGCGAGCGAACCGGTGGTGCTCGGCATCCTGTCGTTGATCATCTGGGCGTTGCTGCTGGTGGTCACTGCCAAATACGTGCTTATCCTGCTGCGCGCCGACAATAACGGGGAGGGCGGCACGCTGGCGCTGATGGCGCTCGCCTCGCGCGCGCTGCGCGGCGGCGGCGTGGTGATCCTGCTCGGCATCGTCAGCGGCGGGCTGTTCTATGGCGACGCCATCATCACGCCGGCACTGTCGGTGCTCTCGGCAGTCGAAGGTCTCAAGGTCACGACGCCGGCTCTTGAGGAATTCGTGGTGCCGATCACGGTGCTGATCCTGGTCGCGCTATTCATGGTGCAGTCGCGCGGCACTGCCAAGGTGGCGGCGTTCTTCGGGCCAGTCATGCTGTTGTGGTTTACGATCATCGCACTCGCGGGCCTCTGGCATATCGTCCAGCAGCCGGTCGTGTTGCTAGCGTTCAATCCGTGGTTCGGCCTGCGCTTCTTGCTGGATCACGGCGTCGTTGCCTTCGTGACACTCGGAGCTGTGTTTCTCTGTGTGACCGGCTGCGAGGCGCTCTACGCTGACCTAGGGCATTTCGGCCGCGGTCCTATCCGCGCCGCCTGGCTCGCGCTGGTGCTGCCGGCGCTGGCGTTGAACTATCTCGGCCAGGGCGGCTTGGTGTTGAGCAATCCCAAAGCGATTGAAAATCCTTTCTTCCTGCTGTTTCCAGATTGGGCGCTGCTGCCGATGGTCGTGCTTGCCACCATCGCTACGGTGATCGCAAGCCAAGCGGTGATCAGCGGTGCCTACTCGTTGACGCGGCAGGCGATCCAACTTGGCCTGCTGCCCCGACTGGAAATCCGCCATACCTCGGAAGCCTTGTTCGGACAAATCTACATGCCGCGGGTGAATGCGCTGCTGCTCACCGGCGTGCTGCTGCTGGTGGCGCTGTTCCGCTCGTCGGGCGCGCTCGCTTCCGCCTATGGTATTGCCGTCACCGGCACCATGGTGGTTACCGCGCTGCTCGCCTTCATCGTCATCCGGCGGGTCTGGCGCTGGCGGCTCGTGGCAGCGGTCGCGCTGATGGCGCCGTTCCTGTGCATCGATTTCACCTTCCTTGCCGCCAACATGCTCAAGATCGTCGAGGGCGGCTGGGTGCCGCTGACGCTCGGCGGCGTCGTGATGGCGCTGATGTATACTTGGCGGCGCGGCAGCCGCATCCTGCTGCTCAAGACCCGCAAGCTGGAGACGCCGCTCGACTTCCTGGTCGCCAATCTCGAAAAGAAGCCGCCGCAGCGCGTGCCGGGCACCGCCATCTTTCTCACCAGCGATCCGGATTTCGCGCCGACGGCGCTGATGCACAGCCTCAAGCACTACAAGGTGCTGCACGAGAAGAACGTCATCCTCACCGTCGTGACCGCCGACACGCCGCGCGTCGACGCCGCCGAGCGGGTACGCATCGAGCCGATCGGCGAGACTTTCTCGCGCGTGATCCTGCGCTTCGGCTTCATGGAGACGCCGAACGTGCCAAAGGCGCTGGCGATCGCGCGCAAGCTCGGCTGGCAGTTCGACATCATGTCGACCTCGTTTTTCCTGTCGCGCCGTTCACTCAAGCCGGCGGCCAAGTCCGATATGCCGCGCTGGCAGGACCGCCTATTCATCGGGCTATCCCACGCCGCCAACGACGCCACCGATTACTTCCAGATCCCGACTGGCCGGGTGGTGGAGGTCGGAACCCAAGTGGCCGTGTAGGCGGCCGTGCAAAACCCTGGTGCAAGCCGAACCGATTCCGGCTAAGAACGGGCCCGGTAACGGAGTGGCACTAGGGCTGATCAGATGGCGCACGCTGGAGAAGTTGAAAACCTGACCCCGGAAGAAGTGGCTGAAGGCTTGCGCGCCGGGCGCATGTTGCTGGTGGACGTGCGTGAGCTGAATGAGACCGCGGTCGAGAGTTATCCAGATGCCGTCATCGTGCCGCTGTCGCATTTCGATCCCGCCGCCATTCCCGACCCGCAAGGCAAACAGGTGGTGTTCGCCTGCCGCTCGGGCCGGCGCTCGGTGACCGCCTCGCTCGCCGCCCAGGACGCCGGGCTACCCTACAAATCGCATCTCGCCGGCGGCATCCTTGCCTGGAAGGCGGCCGGCCTTCCGACCAAGCCAGGAAGCTGAAACGCCACACACGGGGGCCTTCATGCGTCGTGTCGTCGTTGTCGCCGCGCTCGCCGCGGCCGTTATTGCCGTGAGCATCGATGTCGCGCCCGCGCAGGAACGCGTAGTCAATGTCTACAACTGGTCGGACTATGTCGATCCCGCGGTGTTGAAGGAGTTCACCGCCAAGACCGGCATCAAGCTGCGCTACGACACCTACGATTCCAACGAGACGCTGGAGACCAAGCTGCTGGCCGGCCATTCCGGCTATGACGTGGTGGTGCCGACCAGCAATTTCCTGCAGCGCGAGATTGCGGCCGGCGTGTTCCAGAAGCTCGACAAGAGCAAGCTGCCCAACCTGAAGAACGTCTGGCCGAAGATCGCCGAGGGGCTCACCGCCTTCGATCCCGGCAACCAATACGCCGTCGATTACATGTGGGGCACCACCGGCATCGGCTACAACGTGAAAGCGATGCGCGCGCGGCTGGGCGAGAACGCCAAGATCGACAGCTGGGATGCCGTGTTCAAGCCGGAGAACCTTGCCAAGTTCAAGGACTGCGGCATTCATATGCTGGACGCGCCGACCGACATCATGCCGGCGGCGCTGCATTACCTCGGGCTCGATCCCAATTCGACCAAGCCCGCCGACCTCGAGCGCGCCGCCGATCTGCTCGCGAAGATCCGCCCGTCGGTGCGCAAATTCCATTCCTCGGAATACATCAACGCGCTCGCTACCGGCGAAATCTGCTTTGCGGTGGGGTGGTCAGGCGACATCCTGCAAGCCAGGAACCGCGCCAAGGAGGCCAAGAACGGCATCGAGATCGGCTACGTGATCCCGAAGGAGGGCGCGCAGATGTGGTTCGATGCGATGGCGATCCCGAAGGACGCGCCGCACCCGGCCGAAGCGCTCGCCTTCATCAACTTCATGCTCGATGCGCAGATGGCGGCCAAGAACAGCAATTTCGTCGCCTATGCCAACGGCAACCTGGCGAGCCAGAAATACATCGACAAGGCGGTGCTGGACAACAACGGCGTCTATCCGGACGCCGCCACCATCGCCAAGCTCTATACGGTCAGGGCCTGGGCGCCGGCGCCGCAGCGGCTCATCAACCGGCTGTGGACCAAGGTGAAGACGGGCGAGTGAAGCTCGTCATTCCGGGGCGCGGCCTTCAGGCCACGAACCCGGAATCCAGACGCGGTGGACCTGAGTCTGATTCTGGATTCCGGGTCCGCTCGCTGCGCGAACGTCCCGGAATGATAAAGTCGCCTATTTCGCCTCGTCTTCCGGCCGCCAGCGGCGGTGCTGCCAGAGCCATTGCTCGGGCGTCTCGCGGACCCAGCCCTCGATCACGTTCATGATGCGCTGCATGGTGCCGGCGATGTCGATCTTGCCGTCAGCGTCGCGCGCCGGCTCGATCGCCTCGGTGATCTCGCCGCGGAAGCGGTGACCGGGCAGCCGGATCAGCCGCACACCATGGATCGGACAGTCGAAATGGCGCGCGAGCCGCGCCAGCAGTGGATTGGCGCGGGTCAGGCGGCCGAAGAAAGTCACCGGCACGCCGCGCACGTAATACTGGTCGACCAGCATGCCGACATGGGTGCCGTTCTTGAGCGCCTCGGCGAGCTTGACCGGCGCGCCGAGCCCGGTCGGGACCAGCGTGCCCATGAGCGCGGAACGGGTCTCCGTGATCCAGCGGTCGACGGCTTCGATGTTGGGGCCGCGATAGAGCACCGCGCTTTTGATGCCGTTGGCATGTGCCGAGATCGCCGGCAGCTCCCAATTGCCGATATGGGCGGCGAAGACCAGTGCCGGCTTGCCGCTTTCGGTGATGCGGCGATAACGCTCGAGCGTCTCCGGCGCGACGTCGAAGCGGCCCGGCTTCTCCGGCGACTGGTAGTCCCACAGCCGGTCGAGATGGGCGAACTCGGCGCCCATGCGTCCGAGATTGTCCCAGGTGCCGTTCAGGATGGTCTCGATCTCGGCCGCTGATTTCTCCGGGAAGGCGGCGGTGAGCTGCGCGCGCGCGGTGCGGTCCTCGCGCAAGCGCGGGCCGATCTTGCGCATGACCCAGCCGGCGATATCGGCCATCCGGTCGGGCGGAACGAGCCGCAGCAGCTTGATGGCGCCGATCGCGACCGCGCCGACACAGGCGTCACCGATACGCTTGGCGCTTCGGCGCAGGCGCTGCTTGATCGTGCTCATGATCGAAAGCCCACCGGCGCTACCCCACACTCCGTTCATTCCCGCGGAAGCGGGAATCCAGGATCACAAGCAGAGACTCAATGTTAGCAGAACTGGGTCCCCGCTTGCGCGGGGACGAACGGATGAGAGCGGTTGCCATCAGAAGTGGACAATCACTTTGCCGAACACCTGCCGGCTTTCGATCCGTTCCAGGCCTTGTTCGAAATCGGCGAGCGGGAATTCGCTGTCGATGATCGGCGCCATGCCGGCCGCGATCTTCGACAGACAATCGCGGATGTTGCGCATCGAGCAGCCGAACGAGCCGAAAATCTTGTACTGCTGCTGGAATAGCTGCATCAGGTTGATCGTCACCGTCGGTCCCGCGGTCGAGCCGCAGGTGACCAGCCGTCCGCCGCGTTTGAGCACCAGCAGCGAGCCGTTGAAGCCCTCGCCGCCGACATGCTCGAACACCACGTCGACGCCCTTCTTCTTGGTGAGCTTGCGCGTCACGCCCTCGAAGCGCTCGGTCTTGTAGTTGATGACGTGGTCGGCGCCGAGCGCCTTGGCTTTCGCCGCCTTGGCGTCATCGCCGACGGTGGTGATGACGGTGCAGCCCAAGGCCTTCGCCATCTTGATCGCCACCGAGCCGATGCCGGAACCGCCGGCATGCACCAGGATGGTCTCACCCGGCTTGAGCTTGGCGTTGTCGAACAACATGTGCTCGACCGTGCCGAAAGCGATGGGCGCGCAAGCGGCGTCGCGCAGCGACACGCCCTCCGGCACCGGCACCACCAGACGCGCCGGCATGGTCACCAGGTCGCGCGCGAAGCCATCGATGTGGAAGCCCATGATGCCGCCGACGTTCTCGCACAGATTGTCGCGGCCCTCGCGGCAGGCGGGGCAGGTGCCGCAGGTGCGGGCGCCATACATCACCACCTTGTCGCCCGGCTTAACCTTGGCGACGCCGGCGCCGACCGCAGCGATTTCGCCGGAGGCTTCCGCGCCCACCACCAGCGGCATCTGCCGCTTGGCGAAGGCCATGCCGCGGAAGCCCCAGAGATCGAGATGATTGAGCGCCACGGCCTTGATGCGCACCGTCACCTCGCCGTCGCCGGGCGGCGGCGGATCGGGCAGGTCGACGAGTTCGAGTTGACGGTCGGCGATCAGGCGTAACGCGCGCATGGGTTGGGTCTTTATTTCAAGGCAGACAACTTATTCCGTCATTCCGGGACGCGAGCGAAGCTCGCGGGCCCGGAATCCATACTCCGCAGCGCTGGGGTTATGGATTCCGGGTTCGCGCCTTCGGCACGCCCCGGAATGACGGAGAGTAATCGATCAGCCGACCCCGCATAAGGCCAACTGGCCGGCGGTTCAAGCCGGCTCGGGCCCCATCACCAGCGAGACGTTTTGCCCGCCGAAGCCGAACGAGTTGGAAATGGCGTGGCGCAGCTTGGCGTCGCGCGCGGCATTCGGCACGACGTCGAGCGGGATCGCCGGATCCGGCACGTTGTAATTGATGGTGGGCGGAATGCGCTGGTTCTGCAGCGTCATCAGCGAGAACACCGCCTCGACCGCGCCGGCCGCCGACAGCGTATGCCCGACCATGGACTTGTTGGAGGAGATCGGTATGTCCTTTACGCGCTC
>JAKAMD010000108.1 GCA_021823875.1 Pseudomonadota bacterium
ACTCGACGAGAACATGGATGCCGAGACTGAACTGAGGCTTTTCGAGAGCTACGTGGAAAACGTGTGAGGGACCATGAGTGCACCGAACCCCACCGCCAGCCGCAATACCCGGGCGCTTAATGCCGACGACCTGGAGCGAGTGATCGCGATTGACCGTATCCATTCCGGCCGCGGCCGGCGCCATTTCTTCGAGAAACGTTTCGCGAATGCCAAGGCGCGGCCCGAGGATTTCGTGCAGGTCGGCGTGGTGACCGGGGAGGGGCTGCAAGGCTTCGTCATCGCCCGCATTCTGCGCGGCGAGTTCGGCCAGAAAGACGCCGTCGCCGTGTTGGACGCGGTCGGCGTCGATCCGCAAAGCCAGGAACACGGCCTCGGCCAGCGTCTGATGGAAGGGCTGGTTGATCTCTCGAAGCAGCGCGGCGTGCGCTCGCTGCAATCGCATGTGAGCTGGAACAGCGTCGATCTGCTGCGTTTTTTCAACGCCTCGAATTTCAAACTGGCGCCGCGGCTCGATCTGGAGCGGCTGGTGACCGATTTGCGCGAAGATGTGGGTGAAGAGCCATGAGCGATATGACCCAGAACAAGGCGCGTCATGCGCGCATGATCATCCCGGAGCGCGTCGGGGAAGCCGCGGAAGTGAATTACGGCCACGCGCCGGAGCCGGATTTCGGCCCGCTGGCGCGTGACCGCATGCCGGTGCGGGCAATGAAGGAAGCCGATCTGCGCCTCTTGGTCGATATCGACAAGGCGATCACCGGCTACGACCGTCGCGGCTATTTCGAGCGCAAGCTGGAAGAAGCGCTCTACGAGTCGGATGTGCGGGTGTCGCTGGTGGCGGAGATCGACGGCAATCCGGTCGGCTTCATCATGGCGCGGGTCGATTTCGGCGAGTTCGGCCGGGTCGAGCCGGTTGCGGTGCTCGATACCATCGGCGTGTCGCTCGACTATCGCGGCCGCGGGGTCGGGCGTGCGCTGCTGTCGCAACTGCTGATCAATCTGATGACGCTCAGGGTCGAGCGCATTCGTACCGAGCTCGAATGGCACGATCACGCGCTCTTGACCTTCCTCGATCACTGCGGCTTTCAGACCTCGCAACGGCTGTGTCTCGAACACGCCATTCGATAGCGGCGGCCGCGCTACCACGGCGGTCACGATTGCTCATGCGGCGCTGGGGCGTCGCTCAGGCCGCGCCCCAGCGCGCCATGCGGATCTGCAGCGAGCCGTCGCAGTGGCGATCGTCGCCGCCGCCGCCATGATGGTGTTCGACGAATTCGTGGCTCCAGCCGCGGTCCTCAAGTTCGGGGTAAAGCGTGATCGGCTCGCTGTCGACATGGGCGATCAAGGCGCAATCGATTGTGCCCATGTCGATCGCGTCGAGAATGGCGGCGTCCAATTCGGGCGACGCCAGGTCGCGCAAGTCGAGATGGACGGCATCCGCCGTCCGCCACATACGGGCCTTGTCGGCCGGTTCGCAGGTCATGCCGAGGCATCCAGGTGCGGGACGTCGGATAAATCGGTACCACAATGCGTAATTATGGGCTAGGGTCTTGCACGCGAGACAAAAGGCGATGGACTCAGCGGTGAGCAACGCGAAAACCGAACGGGTGGCGAAGGCTGATGCGGCCGACGCCGTGCGAGTGCGCCGCGTGCGGGCCGCCGATGTTCCGCACGTGATCGACCTCGATGCCCACGTCACCAAGATCGCCAAGGCCGCCTATTGGAACGATATCTTCCGCCGCTACGGCCGCCAGCGGCTCAACGAGCGGTTCTTCCTGGTGGCGGAGGATGGCGCGCAGCGGAGCGGTTCGGGCGTGCTGGGCTTCATCATCGGCGAGATTCGCGCCTGGGAGTTCGGCTCCACGCCTTGCGGCTGGGTGTTCGCTTTGTCGGTCGAGCCGAGGGCGCGGCTCGCCGGTATCGGCAGCGCTCTGTTCGCGGCGATCTCCGAGGAATTCAAGAAGGCCGGCGTCAACAAGATGCGCACCATGGTCGCGCGTGACAGCATGCTGCCGCTGCAGTTCTTCCGCAGCGAGGGCATGATGGCTGGTCCTTATCTCCAGCTCGAGAAGGACCTCGAGTGAGCGCGCGCAGCAACCACGGCTTTTCCTCACGCGTGGCGGGTCGGGCGCGCGCATGAAGCTGCAAATATCCACCCGGATCGCCATCTTCGCGGTGCTGGAACTGGCCGCGCGCGAGGGGCATCAGCTTTCGGTCGCCGACATCGGCGAAAAATACGATATCTCTAGCCACCATCTGGCGAAGGTGATGAATGTCTTGCACCGCGCCGGGCTGGTTCGGTCGGTGCGTGGCGCCGGTGGCGGCTACCAGTTCTCCGGCAATGCGCGGCGGACCACTTTGCTGGACGTGGTGCAATTGTTCGAGGAACTGACATCGGCTGAACCGGATTCCGTCGCCGATGCCACGCCCGAGGGCCAGGCTCTGGTGCAGATCCTGAGCGAGATCGACGACATTGCACGTGCCACGCTCGGTTCGATCACCATCGCCACCATGCGCAAGCTGGTGGACCGGCAGGAAGCCGCCGGTATCCGCACCAAGGTGGCCAAGAAAAGCCGATGAAATCACTCGATTTTCGGTTTCCTCTGTTGATCTGGGTCAAGCTGCCGCGAAGCCGTCTTGCCTATGATCTTTCGTGAAGGGGGAAGGGGAAAACCTTCCTTGGCGCTATCCTGTGAAGGGACACGCGATGCGCTTGGTGAACTGGAAAGACGAATACAGCGTCGGGATTAAAACCATCGACGACGAGCACCGGGAACTGATCGAGACCATCAATCGCCTGCATGAGGAACTCGACAGCCCCGACCGCAAACGGACGGTGCCCGGCTTTTTCAAGCGGCTGATGGTGGAGATCAAGACTCATTTCGCGCATGAGGAGGAATTCATGCGTGAGCACGATTACAAGGGTTACATTGCGCATAAGCAGGACCACGACCTGCTGCTCGACGAGCTGAGCGACATCATGGAGGCGTTCCAGCGCTCGGTGGAGGTCGACAGCGTCGACCTGTCGATGCGGCTGGATGGCTGGTTCTTCCGGCATTTCCACCACTACGACACCCAGCTTCACCAGGCGCTCGGGCCGGACTAGCGGCGCCGCGGCAATATATTTCTGTTCGGCACTCGGCCGTCATTTGCCTGCTTGGCCAAGCCTTTGGAGGCACGCTTTCGCGTGTCCGGAGGGCGGGCAGGCTTGGCTGTGCGGCGCAATAAAATTTCAAGAAAACCCCGCTATCAGGGCGTTTTTGATCAATATCAATAGGCTGGGTGCGTGGCTCCCGGTATATTTGCATAGAGCCACAGAGACATTCCGATGTCCTCCAAGCTGACCGCGGGCGACCTTCAGGTCGTCACACGCATAGCAGTGTTTCGTGGACTGCGATCGGAGACGGTCGAACACATCATCGCGCCCGCGACTGCCGTGATGCTGCGGCCGCGCGAGTGGCTGGTGCGCCAGGATGATCCGGCGACCGCCTTCTTCATCGTCATCGACGGTTGGGTGAAGCTTTATCGCAGCACGCCCTCGGGCGACGAGACGGTCATCAGCATTCTGAAAAAGGGCGAAAGCTTTGCGGAGGCGGTGGCTTTGACCGGCAACCGCTATCTGGCGACCGCCGAGGCGGTGAGCGATGCCCGTGTCGGACGGATTCCGGCCGACCATCTGATCCGCTGCATCCGCGACAATCCCGATATTGCGCTGGGTATGATCGCGTCGACCTCGCTGACGCTCAATATGATGATCCAGCAGATCGAGCAGCTCAAGGCGCAGAGCGGCGTGCAACGCGTCGCCGAATTCATCGCATCGCTGTCGACGGCGGAGCAGGGCGCCTGCGCGATTTCGCTGCCCTATGACAAGGTGCTGATCGCCTCGCGCCTGGGCTTGACCCCGGAGTCGCTTTCGCGCGCCTTCGCCCGCCTGCGTACGGTCGGCGTGGTGGTCAATGCCTCGCATGTCGTGGTCAAGGACGTCGGCCGGCTGCGTCAGCTCGCCACCGACGATCGCGGCGCGGTGCGAGGCACATTGTGAGCGACAAGTCGGCGCGGATCCTACAGCCGCCGGGCTGGCCGCGGCCGGGCGGCTATGCCAACGGCATCAGCGTTCCGGCCGGCCGCATCGTCTTCGTCGCCGGCCAGGTCGGTTGGGACGCGCAGGAGAAATTCCACAGCGAAGAGCTGGTGCCGCAATTTGAGCAGGCGCTGAAGAACATCATCGCCATCGTCGCCGAGGCCGGCGGCGCGCCGCGGCACATCTGCCGTCTCACCGCCTTCTGCATCGACAAGCCGGCCTATCTTGCCGGCCGGCGCGAGATTGGCCGCATCTGGCGCAAGCTGATGGGCGACCACTATGTCGCGATGAGCATGATCTTCGTCGCCGATCTGCTCGACCATCCCGCCAAGATCGAGCTCGAAGCGACGGCTGTCATCCCGCCCGAATAAGTCTCAAGCCGCGCCTTGCCCCGCGAGCTGCGCGACCAAGCGGCGCGCCAAAGCCGCTGCCGCCACGCGCCGGTAATTGGACGAGGCCGTGGTGGTGCGCATCGGCTGCACTTGTTTCTGCACCAGCCGGTCGATCTCCTGCAGCAGTTTGTCGTCGACCGCGCGGCCGGCAAACCGGTCCGTATCGGCGAGCAGGAAGGGCCGCGAATTGGTGCCTGTAAGGGCGATGCGCAGCGAGCCGACTTTGCCGCCGCTACTGGTTAGCGCCACGGCGACGCCGGCGAGCGGAAAATCGATGGCGCCGCGCACGCGCACCTTGGCATAGGCGGAGGGCGGTGGCGCGGCTGGCAGGCGGACCGCCACCACCAGTTCGCCTTCGGTGAGCGAGAGGTGCGCGCGGCCATCCTCGACAAAGAGATCGGCAAGCGGCATGCGCCGGCAGCCCTTGGGTGCGGCAATATCGATCTCGGGGTTGAAGACGAGCAATGCCGGCGCCAGATCGCCGGAGTAGGCGGCGTGGCAGCGTTGGCCCTGCGGCGCGACATGACAGGTATCGCCGCGATGCTTGAGGCAGAAGCTGTTGGCGCTGCGCCACCATTCGCTCTGATTGTAATAAATGCAGCGGGTGTCTTGGCACAGATTGCCGCCGACCGTTGCCATGTTGCGGTGACCGGGGCCGGCGATGCCTTCGGCGGCCTGCACGACCGCCTTATAGGGTGCGATTGATGCGTCGCCGGCGAGCGACGCGATGGTCACGCCGGCGCCGATGCGCAGGATATCGCCTTTCGCAACGATTTCCGCCATTTCATCGACGCGGGACAGATCGATCAGCGCATTCGGCGTATCAATCTGCCGCCGCATATTGACGATCAGATCGGTGCCGCCGCCGAGGAATCGGCTGCCGGGATTTTGCGCGCGGGCGGCGATCGCCTCCTCGATGGAGTGCGGATGCGCCACGCGCAGGCCGGAGGCGAGCGTGCTCATGATGCGGCCCTCACACTTTGCGCCAGCCGCGCTTGCCGCCGGCGATCGATCAGTGCCTGCATGACGCGGTCCGGCGTCACCGGGATTTCGTCGAGATCGATGCCGATGGCGTTGGCGATGGCGTTGACCAGGGCGGGCGCGAAACTCGCCAGCGCGCCTTCGCTCGCCTCTTTGGCGCCAAACGGCCCGTTCGGATCGTGGCTCTCGACGATGAACACCTTGATCGGCGGGGATTCGACGATAGTCGGCACCCGGTATTCCAGCAGGCTGGCATGCGCCGGCAGGCCGTCGAGATAGCGTGTTTCCTCGCTCATGGCCTGGCCCATGCCCATCCAGACCGAGCCCTCGATCTGGCCCTCGACCGCCAGTGCATTGATAGCGTGCCCGCAGTCGAGCGCGACCCAGACCTTGTCGACGGTGACCTGGCCTGTTGCATCATCCACGCTGACCTCGACCACCTGCGCGCCGTAGCTGAAGCCCATGGTGGAGCCGACGGCGCCGCCCTTGTGCTTGCCGCCTTGCGCTTCCACCGGCGTGGTGAAGGTGCCGCTGACCGTGATGGCGCCGCGGTCGACCAGCGCCGCTTTGGCGACCTCATGGAAGGGCAAGCTCGATTGCTCGCCGCCACCGCTGACGCGGAACACTTCGCCGATCGCCTCGATGTCCTCGGGCCTGGCTTCCAGTTTGCGGGCGGCGGCTTCGGTCAAGATGGTTTTCATCTTCTGCGCCGCATCGATGGCCGCGTTGCCGACCATGTAAGTAATGCGCGAGGAATAGGCGCCGTTGTCCTTCGGCGTCACCGCGCTGTCGGCGGCGACCACGCGCACGCGGTCGAGCGAAATGCCGAGCGTTTCGGCCACCGCGATCGCTACCATGGTCGAGGAGCCCTGGCCGATATCGGCCGCGCCGGTCAAAGCAGTGATGCCGCCGTCGAAATCGAGCCGCACATTGACCACTGCATGCGGCTCGCCGGTCCAATGGATCGGCTTGGCGGCGCCGCTGACATAATGCGAGCAGGCCATGCCGAGCCCCTTGCCGGGCGGCATCTTGCCGATGCGCTCTTTCCAGCCGCTCGCCTGTTCGATCTTGTCGAGGCATTCGGGCAAGCCATAGCTGTTGACCATCAGGCCGTTGAGCGTGAACAGCGGCGGCTTCAACAGATTAGCGCGCCGCACCTCGAACGGATCGAGGCCGAGTTCGCGCGCCATGCGGTCGAGCAGGCATTCGAAGGCATGCCGGGTATTGACCGCGCCGTGGCCGCGCATGGCGCCGCACGGCGGCAGATTGGCGTAGACCCGGTAGCCGTCATAGCGGAGCGTGGGGATGTCGTAGAGGCCCTGCAGCAGCGAGCCGGCATAGAGAATGGTCACGATGCCGTAGCCGGCATAGGCGCCGCCACGCTGCACCACTTCGCAGGTGCAGGCCGTAATCTTGCCACCGCGCTTCATGCCGATCTTGACCGTGACGTCGGTCTGTGGGCGCGCCCGGTGGGTGAGGAAGGTTTCCTCGCGGGTCAACGCCATCAGCACCTTGCCGGCCGCGGCGCGGGCGAGCAGGGCGGTGATGATCTCGAAATTGAGCACTTCCACGCGCGCGCCGAAACCGCCGCCGACAAAGGGCTTGATGATGCGGATGCGTGACTCGTCCATGGCGAGGCAGCGCGACAGCATGAGGTGCAGATAGTAGGTGACCTGCGACACCGACTGCATCAGCAGCCGTTCGGTCAAAGGATCGTATTCGGCGAGGCAGGCGTGCGGCTCGATCTGGGCGTGGTTGATCTCGGCACAACTGATCTTTTCTTCGCGCACCAGATCGGCTTGCGCGAGGGCCGCCTGCCAGTCGCCGAACTCATGGTGGACTTCGCGTTCGATATTGCCCGGCTTGTTGTCATGCAGCAGCACCGCGTCGGGGGCGCGCGCATCTTCCGATATGTAATAGGCGGGCAGCTTCTCGATTTCGATCTCGATCAGCGCCAGCGCCTGCTCGGCGGTGTCGGCATCAATTGCGGCGACCGCGGCGATCGGTTCGCCGCGATAGCGCACGCGGCCACGCGCCATCGGATATTCGTTCATGGCGACCGGCAGCACGCCGTAGGTATAGGGACAATCATCGCCGGTGACGATCGCGATGACGCCTTCCAGCGCGCGCGCCTTGGAGACGTCCAGCCGTACGATGTTGCCGTGACTGACCGGGCTGCGCAGGATGCGGCCGACCAGCGCGTCGGCGTGATCGAGATCGACCGTGTAGCGGGCGCGGCCGGTCACCTTGTCGATACCATCGATGAGCGGAACGCGGCGCTGCGCCAGCTTGGCATCCACGATTGGTTCGGAGGTCATGGTGTCACCTCCGCGGCCGCCTTGATCGATTCGATGATCTTCACATAGCCGGTGCAACGGCACAGGTTGCCGGCGAGGGCGGCCCGAATGTCCTCGTCGCTGGGATTTGGGTTGCGCCGCAGCAAAGCTTCGGCCGCCATAATCATGCCCGGCGTGCAAAAGCCGCACTGAGTGCCGAGTTTTTCGTGGAAGGCGCGCTGCAAGCGGTCGAGCCGCCCTTGAGTGGCCATGCCTTCGATGGTTTCGACGCTGCATCCTTCGCAGCGCACAGCGAGCGTGATGCAGGATGGAACCGCCTTGCCATCGACGAGGACCGTGCAGGCACCGCATTCGCCGCCGTCACAGCCGGTCTTGGTGCCTGTGAGATGGGCAACGTCGCGCAGATAATCGACCAGCAAATCACTTTCGGCGACAGCGTCCTCGCGCCAACGTCCGTTGAGCTTCAAACGCAGCAGACGCTTTCTCGGCGGCGGGCTCGGTGCGTGCATCGGATGCTCCCAAAAGGCCCTTTATTTGGGGTCGAACGGGCGTGCGCTGCCATGACTAAAATCAAGCAGAAGCGTGCCGGCGGCCTGTGCGCCTGACGAAAGTCAAGGATCATAGAACCCCCGTTCGGTAGCTTTTTCCAAGCAAAAAGGGCTCGAGGGCGCAGGACGCATGACGTCGCTTCGCGACTATAACGCAGCGGTCGATTTTGTGGATCGGCACGTCGCCGAAGGGCGCGGTGAGAAGACCGCGTTCGTCGATCCGGCGCGCAATCTGACCTATGGCGAATTGCGCGATGCGGCGGCGCGCGTTGGCCCGATGCTGGCGCGTCTCGGTATCGAGCGGGAAAACCGCATCGCGCTCGTCATGCTCGACACCGTCGAGTTCCCCATTCTGTATTGGGGCGCGATCCGGGCGGGTATTGTTCCGGTGCTGCTCAACACGCGGCTGACCGTCGACCAATACCGCTACCTGCTCGAGGATTCGCGCGCCAAGGCGGTTTTCGTATCGACCGCGCTCTTGCCCATCGTGCAGGAGGCGGCGAAGGATCTGCCTGCGCTGAAGGCGCTGGTTGTCGTCGGCGGCGGTCCTGATTCGTTGTCGCGTTTCGATCGCCTGCTGGCGGCCGAGAACGAAGGCGCCGCGCCGGCGCGTACCTGTGCCGACGAGGTTGCCTATTGGCTTTATTCGTCGGGCACGACCGGGATGCCGAAGGGCGTGATGCATGTGCATTCGAGCCCAAAATTCATCGCGCAAACATCCGGTCAACGCCGCATCGGCTATCGCGAGAACGATGTCGTCTTTTCCGCCGCCAAGGCATTCTTCGCGTATGGTCTGGGCAACGCGATCATCTGCTCGACCTGGGTTGGCGCCACCACGGTGCTCTATCCCGAACGGCCGACGCCGCAGACCGTGTGCGAAACCATTCGCGCCTATCAACCGACATTGTTCTTTGCGGTGCCCACGCTCTACGCCGCGATCCTAGCTGACTTGGAATGCAAGGCCGAGCATTTGCCCGAGCGGTTGCGGGTCTGCTTTTCGGCCGGTGAGCCGCTGCCCGCTTCGGTCGGCGAAGCCTGGAAGACGCGTTTCGGCCTCGACATCGTCGATGGTGTCGGTTCGAGCGAGATGGGTCATCTGTTCGTGACCAACAAGCCGGGCGCGGTGGAATACGGAACCTGCGGCGTGCCGGTCGAGGGCTACGAGCTCAAGCTCGTTGACGAGAACAGCCAGGAAGTCGGCGAGAACGAGATCGGCGAATTGCTGGTGCGCGGCGAGTCGATGGCCCTGGGCTATTGGAACCAGCGCGAGAAGTCGCAGCACACGTTCATCGGCGAATGGTTGCGCACTGGCGACAAATACGTCCGGCGCGCGGACGGCGTCTATACCTACTGCGGACGCACCGACGACATGT
>JAKAMD010000109.1 GCA_021823875.1 Pseudomonadota bacterium
TATCTGCAACGCCTCCACCGTGCTGAACGGCTCGGTCGAATAGATGCGGTACATCATCGCCTTCAACGGCACGCGGTCGATCATGGCCGATGCCACCATGGTCGGCATGATGTGGTGGGCGAATTCCGGAATCTGGAAGGTAGCGTCGTCGGCCGCCAGCGTGACGTCGGCGACCGCGGCCAGTGCAAAGCCGAAGCCGAGCGCGCGCCCGCGCACCTTGGCGACCACCGGCTGGCGCGCGCCGCGGATCAGGCCATAAACGCGGAATACGATGTCGTGGGCGCGCTGCAATTCGAGCGCTTCCATCTGTTTGCGTGGCGCATCGGGCGGCGGCGGCGCACGGCCGACGCAGAAATCGGTGCCGGCACCCTCAATGGTGATTACCCGCACATCGGAATCGACCGCCGCCAGGAGATCGCCGAGCTGCACGATCGCCGGATCGGACAGCGCATTGCCGCTCTCCGGATTGCTCAACGTGATGGCATACACGTCGCCCTTGCGTTCGGCGATCACCGGCTCGCTCATGACATTCCTCCCTGCTTATTCTTGGCTTCGCGGATCGCCTGCCAGATGCGCTCCGAGGTCGCCGGCATTTCCATATGGGTGATGCCGAATTCCGACAGTGCATCGACCACGGCATTGATCACCACAGCCAGCGCCGGTGTCGTGCCGCCCTCCCCGCCGGCCCGCACGCCGAGCGGATTGGTCGGCGACGGCACCTCGCTGAGCGCAGTGTCGAAGCTCGGCAGCGTGTGTGCATGCGGCATGGCGTAATCCATGAATGAGGCGGACAGCAATTGCCCGGAGCTCTCATCATAAACGCAATGCTCCCACAGCGCCTGACCGACGCCCTGCGCGATGCCGCCATGGGCCTGGCCTTCCAGGATTAGCGGATTAATGGCGTGGCCGACATCGTCGACGGCGGCATAGCGCACGATCTCCCGCGCGCCGGTGTCGGGATCGATCTCGACCTCGCAGACGTGGCTGCCATAGGGAAAGCCGCCGACCTTAAACACTTCGTCATGCTCGGCGGCGAGCGGACCCTTGAGATGCTCCGGCAGGTCGTCGCGTTCAAGCGCCGCGCGCGCCACCTCGAACAGACCGACCGCGGCGCCGCCCTCGGCTAGGCGGAATTTCCCTTTCGTGAACGTCACCGGCTTGTTGCCGGCGCCGAGCAGCAGGCTGGCGATTTCGCGGCCGCGCTCGATCACCTTGTCGGTGGCGCGGCCCATGACCACGCCGGCAAAGCGCATGGAGCGGCCGGAATGCGAGCCGCCGCCGACCGGCACGATGTCGGTGTCGCCCTGCACCAGGCGCACCTCATCGAACGGCACGCCCAGCCATTCGCTGACGCATTGCGTGAAAGAAGTCTCGTGCCCTTGCCCGCTCGACAGCGTGCCGATGATGACATCGACGCCATCGGGACGCACGATCACTTCCGATCGCTCGCGCGGATTTCCCATGGTGAGCTCGATATAATTGGCGAGCCCGATGCCGCGCAGCTTGCCGCGCTTCCTGGCTTCGCGGCGTCGCTTGGCGAAGCCGTCCCATTGGCCGAGCGCGAGCGCCTCGTTCATGACGCGCTCGTATTCGCCGTTATCGTAGGTGACGCCAGTCGGATTGCGGTAGGGCAATTCGCTCGGGCGGATCAGATTGCGCCGGCGCAGCTTGACCGGATCGAAGCCATAGAGGTCGCAGGCCATGTCGATCAGGCGTTCGATCACGAACATGGCTTCCGGCCGCCCGGCGCTGCGATAAGGAATCGTCGGTGGCGTGTTGCTCAACACTGCGCGCGCACGGAAATGCGCAGCGGGGATGCGGTAGAGCCCGCTCAAGATGCCGACGCCCTTGCGCAAAGGAATGATCGAGGCGGCATAGGCGCCGATATTGCTCAGGTTGGAGCCGCGCAGCGCGAGGAAATTACCCTTGGCATCGAGCGCCAGCTCGGTCTCGCTCACCAGATCGCGGCCCTGATAGTCGCTGAGGAAAGCTTCGGTGCGCTCGCAGGTCCATTTCACCGGGCGGCCGATCTTCTTGGCCGCCCATACTACCAGTGGATGCTCGGGGAAGAGCGAATTCTTGGTGCCGAAATTTCCGCCGATGTCGTGAGCGACGACGCGCACGTTGTCGAACGGCACATCGAGGATGCCGGCGATCTCGCGCTTGATGCGCACCGAGCCGCCACTGCCGGCATAAAGCGTATAGCGTCCGCTGTCGGGATCGTAGCTGCCGACCGCCGAGCGTGTCTCCATTGGCACGCCGGTGACGCGCTGGATCCAGGTGTCGAGCTTGACCACATGGGCGGCCTGCGCGAAGGCGGCCTCGGTTGCTTCTTTATCTCCTATCTCGGCGTCGAGGCAGACATTGGACGGCGCATGATCCCACAGGCGTGGCGCGTCCGGTTCGACGGCCGCGGCGGTGGCGGTCACCGCCGGCAATTCCTCGTAGTCGATTTCGATCAGCTCGGCAGCATCCTTCGCCTGCGCCAGCGTCTCCGCCACCACCATGGCCACCGCCTGGCCGATATAGCGCACGCGGTCGCGCGGCAGCAGCGGATAGGGGCTTTCGAAGATCGGGCTGCCGTCCTTGTTCACCAGGATCGGATCGGGCAGCGAGCGTTGGAACTCCAGGCTGCCGAGAAAGAGGAAGTCCGGCAGGATCGGCTTCAGCCCGTCGGCCTCCACTTCCATGCCGGTCAAGACGCAGAGCACGCCGGGTGCCGCGCGCGCCGCTTGCGCGTCGATCTTGAGGATGCGGGCATGGGCGTGCGGCGAACGCAGCACAGCGGCATAGCCCTGGTTGGGCAGGCCGATGTCGTCGCTGTAGCGGCCGGCGCCTCGCACCAGCCGCAGATCCTCCTTGCGGCGCACCGGCCGGCCGATGCCGTTGGCGGGCGCGGGCAAGTCGGATGTCATCGATAGAGAACCTTGGGCAGCCACAGAGCCAAGTCGGGAAATACGAACAAGATGACGATCAGTATAAGCGGCGCCAGCAGGAACGGAATAATGCCCCGATAGATGCTGGTCAGCTTGATGTCGGGTGCCTGCGCCTGGATGATGAACAGGTTCATGCCGACCGGCGGGTGGATGAGCCCGAGCTCGACCACGATGACGACGATAACGGCGAACCAGACCGGATCGTAGCCGAACTTGGTGACGATCGGCAGGAACACCGGCACCGTGATCAGCACCATGCCGATGCCTTCCAGGAAACAGCCCATGACGATGTAGGCGACGATGATCAGCGCCATCACCGCCACGCCGTGCAGGTTGAAGTCATTGGCGGCCACCGCCAGCATGGCCGGCAACTGCGTCTGCACCATGAAATAGGAAAACAGCTTGGCGCCGATGATGATGATGAACAGCACGCAGCTGACGATCACCGAATTGGAGATAGACTCGAACAGCTGGTCCCAGGTGATGCGGCGGCCCAGCGCGCCGAGCAGCACCGCGCCGAAGGCGCCGATCGCCGCCGCCTCGGTCGGGCTGAAGATGCCGGCATAGATGCCGCCGATGGTGACCACGAACAGCGCGATGAACTGCCAGGGCCCGCGCAGCGCCGCCAGACGCTCCTTCAGTGTGGCGCGCGCCTGAGTCGGCGCGTATTCGGGAATGAAGCGCGCGATAATCAGCGCGACCATGATATAGAGCGCGGTGAGTACCAGCCCCGGGAACAGCGCGGCAGCGAACAGCTTGGGCACCGATTGCTCGGCGATGGCCGCATAGATCACCAGAATGATCGAGGGCGGGATCAGAATGCCGAGGCTGCCGCCGGCCGCGAGCGAGCCGGTCGCCAGGCCGTCGTCATAGCCGGCCTTGCGCATTTCCGGCAGCGCAATGCGGGTCATGGTCGCGGCGGTGGCGACCGAGGAACCGCAGACGGCGCCGAAACAGGCCGACGCCGCCAGCGTCGCCACCGACAGGCCGCCGCGCAAACCGGCCAGCATCACCCGCGAGGCGACGAACAGGTCGGAAGACAGCCGCGTCTGCGAGGCGACCTCGCCCATGAACACGAACAGTGGAATGACCGACAGTTCGTAGGTCGAGGCGGAATCGAACGGCGTCAGCCCCGCCACTGCCAGCGAGCTGGTCCAGCCGGAGAGCGCGGCATCGCCGACGAAGCCGACTAGCGTGAGCGCGGCCCAGACCGGCACGCGCAGGAACAAAAGGACGAACAGCGCGCCCGCGCCGAGTCCGCCGATGGCCGCCGGGCTCATAGCAGTTGCGCTCCATCATGCACCGAGCGACCGGCGAACAAAGCACCGATCGCGCACAGCAGCGTACCGACCATGCCGCTGCCGGCGAGAATCCAGAGGACGAACACCGGCAGGCCGAGCTCGATCTTATAGTCGCCGTAGAGATAGGACTGCCAGGCCGGCGCGATCATCGCCCAGGCCAGCAGCAGCAGACAGCCGATCTGCACCAGGTCCGCCAGCCGCACCAAGAGGTCGCGCAGCCGGATGCCGATCGGCGAGTCGATCAGGTTGATAACGATGTTCTGCCGCCGGAAGAACACGGCGGCCAGTCCGTGGAACACGAAGACGATCAGGCAGGCTTCGACAATGTCGTAGGAGCCGTGGATCGGGCTGTTGAAGATATAGCGCAGGGACACGTCGGCCACCGTGACCAGCGTCATCACGGTGAGCGCAAGTCCGGCCAGGATCAGCTGCGCGCGCTGAAGACGGTCCAGTAGGGCCTGCATCCCGCTCCTTCACATCGGCTTCGACTTATGCATCAGGCGGGGCGCGGCATGGCTGCCGCGCCCCGTAGGCGCCTTAGGCGTAGCACAAGGCGCCGCTCATTTGGTGTAGGCGGCGTAGAATTCCTTGCCCGGAAGACCGCGCTTGTCGACCTGGGCGATGGCGTCCTCGACCAGCGGTGACAGCGCCTTCTTGACCTTGGCGAACTCGGCCGGCCTCATATTGATCGGCTTGAGCCCCTTGGCCTCCAGACTCTTCTTGCCGGCAATTTCCGCGTCATCCCACATCTTGCCGAACCATTCGGCGCGCGCCGGCCCAGTGGTCTCGTCGATGATCTTGCGCAGATCGGCGGGCAGCGACTTGTACTTCGCTTCGTTCATGACCACCGCGAAGGTGGCGGAGGCGACGCCCGGCTCGAGCGAATATTTCGCCACCGTGCCGAGATCGAAGCTGGCGGCGCCCTCATAGGGGAAGGTGGCGGCGTCGACGATGCCCTTGGCGAGCGCGTCCTGGGTTTCGGTCGGCGGCACCGGCAGGCCGACCGCGCCGAGCTTGTCGATGATCGCCTTCCAGTTGGCGCCGGCGTAGCGCACCTTCAGCCCCTTGAAGTCGGCGAGCGAATTGATCGGCGCCTTCGAGATGAACATCAACGGCGAGGTCACCGCCATCCAGAGGATGTGCAGCCCGGCGTGTTCCTTGGCGAGATATTTCGGCGCCAGTTCGGTGAGGCGCTTGCCGGTGATGGCGCAGAGCGTGCCGCTCGACGGCGCCGCATAGGGCATGGTCACCAGATCGGTGAGCGGATAGCGGCCGGGCGTCAGGCCATGCAGGCCGACGGCGATGTCGGCGATGCCGGTGCGCGCCAGATCGAACTGGCGGTTCGGCGGGCCGAGCTGCGCGGCCGGATAGATGCGCAGCTTCAGACGGCCGCCGGACTTCTGGCTGAGTTCCTGGCCCCAGGCGACAAGCGCCTTCTGGAACGTGTGGTTGGGCGGCAGAAAGGTTGAAACCTTGAGCTCGAAATTCTGCGCCGATGCGGTCGCCGCCAAGCCGCCCAACAGCAGGCCGCCCGCCAACAATTGAATGCCGAGAGTCCTGAGTTTCCTTCCTATCCTGCTACCGGTCCGGTGCATGTTTTTCTCCAAATGCTGTAGGCAGGACTGACGGAATCCCGCCAGATTGACGCGGTTCTAGGTTCGGCGGCAAAACGCGTCCAATATAAACCGATTGCTTCCGTATAACTTTTGCGACTGGCGCGACGGCATGCAACATGGAAGCCGTTGAAGAGGCGCCGCAGAAATGCGACATACCCGTATCGCGGTTCAGGGTGCGGCCTTATGCAACAACCCGTATCGCGGTTTAGGCGCGGCTCGTTCTTTATCGGCACGGCCCGTCTGGCAGGCCAGCTTCAACCATACCAAGGAAGCGGCCGGTGTCGGGACTTGATCGGCAAGAGAAAACGGCTGAAATAGCCGTCTCAACGACAATCGACAGTCCGCCAGCGCAAGGCGGCTTGGCTTGGAAACGTCGCAAGGCAGGTATCGAGCATGCATTCGCGTCTATTGCGTCACTTTCTCGCGGTCGTCGACCACAAGGGCATGAGCGCGGCCGCTGCCGAGTTGCACATCAGCCAGCCGGCACTGACCAAGAGCATCCATCAGCTCGAAGAAATTCTCGGCGTCGACCTGTTCGAGCGCCTGCCGACCGGCGTGGTGCCAACCCGCTTCGGCGAAATCCTGGCGCGGCGCGCGCGCCTGATGGATCTCGAATATCGCCACGCGGTGGCGGAGATCCAAGCGATCAAGGGCGGCACCGGCGGTATCGTCAATGTCGGCGCCGGTCCGGTCTGGGCAATCCGCATCCTGCCGCCGATCATCGCCGCGTTCCGCCGGCAACAGCCGAAGGTCAAGGTGCGGCTGCGCGCCGGCGTCATCGATACGCTGGTGCCGGCGCTGCTCGATGGCGAGCTCGATGTGATCTGCGCCTCGCTCGATTTTCCGGCGCATCCGGAATTCATCAAGGAGCAGCTAGTCGAACTGCAACACGTACTGATCGCGCGCGCCGAACATCCGCTCTCCGGCCGGCGCGAGATTTCCGCCAAGCAGCTGCTCGAGTTTCCCTGGATCGCCCTGGTCAACGACTATGTCGGCAACAGCCGAGTCAATTCGTTCTTCGCCGCCAATGGCCAGCATCCGCCGCGCGTCAGCGTGGAAGCCAATTCGATCGCCGCGGCGCTCAATCTGCTGCGCGAAGACGATTTCATCTTGAACATCCCGACCATAATGCTGCCCTTCGCCGAGCTGTTCGGCGCGCGCAAGCTGGCGGTGCGCGGCACCCTGTGGGATTCGCCGGCCGGCATCGCCTATCGCGCCACCAACACGCCCACGCCCGCGGTCAGCGCCTTCTGCGCGCTGGTGCGCGCGCAATTCGCCGGGGCGCGCCAGAGCCAACGGCGCATCGCCGACAATGTGAGCGGCTAACGCGGCGCCCGCGCGGGCCGCTATCACTAAAATTCATATCGCCAGCCGGACAAAGAATTGGACGCAAAGCCCGCGGCTGCCCACAGTCGGCGCTCCAGCGGGGCGCGGACCGAAGAGATTTTTGCGCGTTGCAGCAAGAGCAGGAGTCGATAGATGACACAGGTGGTTGATCCGGAAAGCGGGCTTGCCTTCGTCGAGCTCAGCCATCCGTGGGGCATGTATACGCCGATCCATCCGGGCTACGAGGAGATCAAGCTGGAGCGCATCACGCACCATGCCAAGCAGGGCGTGATGACGCACAAGATCGTCACTATCTTCCATACCTCGACGCATGTGAACGCACCGATCCATCTGATCCCGGAGGCGCCCGCGGTCGGCGATCTGCCGCTGCAGACCTTCTTCGGCCCCGGCGTCGCGCTCTCGATCCCCAAGAAAAAATGGGACCTGATCGAGCCGGCCGATCTGGAAAAAGCGACGCCGAAGATCGAGGCAGATGACATCGTGCTGATCAATACTGGCTGGCACCGCAAATACGCCGACAGCAAGGAGTATTTCGGTCATGCGCCGGGCTTAAGTGAAGCGGCCGCGCAATGGCTGGTGAATAAAAAAGTGAAGTTGGTCGGCGTTGACACGGCCTGCGTCGATCATCCGCTCGCCACCTCGCTCGGGCCGCATCGTAACGGCCCGCAAATAAAATATCTGCTGCCGGAATACAAAGAGGCGACCGGACGCGAAGCGATCGCCGATTTCCCGAAATGGAATCCGGCGCACCGCGCGCTGCTTTCCGCCGGCATCCCCACCATCGAGAATGTCGGCGGCGATCTCGACAGCGTGAGCGGCAAGCGCCTCACCTTGCAGGGCTTCCCCTGGAAATGGCTGGAGGGCGACGCCTGCGTGATCCGCCTGGTCGCGATCTTCGATCCGTCCGGCAACTATCGCATTGAGTCGGGAGCGGCCAGCTGAGCGCATCGTTCCGCCGTTTCGCCCGCCAACAGATTCAGGAACACGTCATCATGGCAACGCAATCGATCAAGGATCTGCAGTTCTACGACCTCAGCACGCGCTGGGGTCACGGCATGCCGCAATGGCCCTCGCGCGCCAATCTCAATGTGCGCGTCGTGGAATTTCACGCCAAGGATGGTCTCTTGGTGCAGCAGTTCGAAGGCATCATGCATCGCGGCACCCATATGGATGCCCCGATCCATGTGGAGGAGAACCAGCCGACCATCACCGGCTATCCGCTCTGGCGCTTCTTCGGCACCGGCGTCGCGGTGTCGATCCCCAAGGGCAAGTGGGGCGTGATCACGCCGAAGGATCTGGAAAACGCCGAGCCGAAGATCCGCAAGAACGACATCGTGATGATCAATACGGGAAGCCACCTGAAGTACGGCGATAATCCCGACTATTTCGCCTATTCGCCTGGCCTTTACAAAGAAGCGGCTGAATGGCTGGTGGAACGTCAGGTCAAGCTGGTTGGCGTCGATGTGCAGGCCCTCGACCATCCGCTCGGCACCTTCCTCGGGCCGCACGGGCCAGGACCAGCGCAGCCACATCTCTTGACCGAATACAAGGCCGAGACCGGACGCGAGATCATCGAGGACTTCCCCTATTGGGAACCCGCACACAAGATCATGATGACCAACGGCATTCCGGGCATCGAGAACATCGGCGGGGAGATCGACAAGATCACCGGCAAGCGCTGCACCTTCTTCGCCTTCCCCTGGCGCTGGCCGGACGGCGAAGGCTGCCACCTGCGCGTGGTGGCGGCGATCGATCCGACGCAGACCTTCCGTTTCGAGACCGGGCGTTGAGAAACAAAAAATTGCGGGGGTTGAAATGATATCCGACGTATTGCGCCATCCGCTTTCGCTGTTCGATGTCAAGGACAAGGTGGCGTTGATCACCGGTGCCTCCGGCGCTTTCGGCCGTGGCTGCGCGCTGGCGCTCGGTTCGCTCGGCGCCAAACTGGTGCTGGTGTCGGGCAGCAAGGACGAGCTCGACACGGTGGCCGCCGAGGCCAAGGAGATCGGCGCCAATTTCCGCACCCTGGTGGCGCGGCCTGACAGCCTCGCCGACGCGCAGGCCATGCTGAAGGCGGCGCTCGACGCCTATGGCCGCGTCGACCAGTTGGTGGTCGCTTCCGGCATGAACAAGGCAGGTTTCATCCAGGACCTTGCCTACGAGGATTGGCAGCGCGTGATGGACGCCAATGTGCGCGGCGCCTGGTTCATGGCCAAGGCGGTCGGCAGCTATTGGATCGAGAACAAGGTGCGCGGCAAGATGCTGTTGATGTCCTCGGTGCGCGGACGCCACGGCAACTATTCGGGCTACACCGGCTATTGCACCT
>JAKAMD010000110.1 GCA_021823875.1 Pseudomonadota bacterium
CAGATAGCTCACCGTGTCGGTGAAGGGCGCCAGCGCGATGGCGTCGGAGCCGAGATACATTTCGCCCTGGCCGTAGCCGACGGCGAGCGGCGAGCCTTTGCGCGCGCCGATCATCAGGTCGTCCTCGCCCGCGAACAGGAAAGCGAGCGCGAAAGCGCCGCGCAACTCTTTGAGAGCAGCGGCAACCGCATCGGCCGGGTTCTTGCCGGCCTTCAACTGCTCGGTGACGAGATGCGCAACAACTTCGGTGTCGGTTTCGCTGCCGAACTTGCTACCGTTCTTCGAGAGCTTTTCACGCAGTTCGCGGAAATTCTCGATGATGCCGTTATGAACCACCGCCACGCGGTCGGTGGCGTGCGGATGAGCATTGAGCTCAGTCGGCTTGCCGTGCGTGGCCCAGCGGGTATGGCCGATACCGCTATGGCCTTCGAGCGGGTCCTTGACGAGCCGCGCTTCCAACGCGCGCAGCTTGCCTTCCGCCCGTCGCCGCACCAACCGGCCATATTCGAGCGTGGCCACACCTGCCGAGTCATAGCCGCGATATTCGAGGCGCTTGAGCGCATCGACCAGTTCGCCGGCGACCGGCTCCTTACCCAAAATTCCGACGATGCCGCACATCCGCTTGGATGGCCTCCGCTTCTTTCACATTATTGTTTAACGCGCGCCGACAAGTTAACGGAAATCACAAGGCATTTCGCCGTGTGTCAGAAACGGGCCCTGCTTTCAAGCGCGCTTTTTCGGCACTTTCTTGCCCAAGGCCTTGAGATCGCGCAAGCGTTTTGCCCAGCCTTCCTTAACCGTCTGCTCCCCCCGCCCGATGGCCAGCGCATCCGCCGGTACTTCCTTGGTGATCACCGAGCCGGAGCCGACATAGGCACCGTCGCCAATTTTGACCGGAGCCACCAGCGCCGAATTGGAGCCGATGAAGGCGCCTTTGCCGATATCGGTGCGGTGCTTGGCGATGCCGTCATAATTGCAAGTGATGGTGCCGGCCCCGACATTGGCTCCGGCGCCCACCCGCGCGTCGCCGATATAGGCGAGATGATTGGCCTTGGCGCCGTCTTCGATTTCGGCCTCCTTCACTTCGACAAAGTTGCCGATGTGCACATCTGCCCCAAGGTTCGCGCCCGGCCTGAGCCGGGCAAACGGACCGACGCGCGCGCCCTTGCCGACATGGGCGCCTTCCACATGCGAAAAGGCGCGGATGGTCGCGCCGTCATCGATGGTCACGCCCGGACCAAACACGACATTCGGTTCGATTATGACATCCTTGCCGAATTTGGTGTCGGTGCACAGGAACACCGTCTCCGGCGCAATCATGGTGACACCAGCCTCCATGGCTGCGGCGCGCAGCCGCTGCTGCAGCACGGCTTCGGCCTCGGCGAGCTGTCCCTTGGTGTTGATGCCCCGCACTTCATCCTCCGCGGTTTCGATGACGACCGCCTGCAAACCCTTGGCACGCGCGATAGCGACCGCGTCGGTGAGATAATATTCGCCTTTCGCATTGGTATTGCCGATGGCGTCGAGCAGTGCGAGCGCATATTCGCCCGCAAGCGCCATCAGGCCTGCATTGCACAGTGTGATCGCACGTTCCGCCGGGCTGGCATCGCGCTCTTCGCGAATGGCAACGAGGTCATGGCCTTCGGTCACCAGCCGCCCATAGCCGAACGGATTGGCGGCGCGAAAGCCCAGCACCGCCACCGCCGCACCCCGCGCAAGCGCGTCGCGCAAGCGCGTCAGCGTCTCGGCAGTCACCAACGGCGTGTCGACAAACATGACCACGACATCGTCCATGCCGCGCGCAATGGCCGCGCGCGCCGCCAGCACCGCATGCGCGGTGCCCAGCCGTTCGCGCTGTTCGAACACCCGCGCGTGCGGCGCGATCTCGCCCGCCAGCGCCGCCACCGCACCATGATCGGGCCCCACCACGATGGCGGTCTCCCCGCATCCCGCCACTGCCGCCGCCGCCAACACGTGCGCCAGCAGCGGGCGTCCGCCGAGCGGTTGCAGCGCCTTCGGCAAGGTCGAACGCATGCGGCTGCCCTCGCCAGCGGCGAGCACGAGCGCAAGGCCTGAGCGTTGAGACATACGATCCTGGCTCACGATGATGATGAACTGGCCGCACCCATAGCCGAGACCAAGGCTGGGCAAAAGGCCGACGGGCGGCTTCCGCCGCGGTCCGACGGGAAAGCCAGGATTGCCGGATTCTGTTAATATTTTCAAACGATTCGTCTCTCGGAGGAGCCCCGTGGCGTCCGAGCCCAGGCCGTCAAACACGGATGTGAAGTCAAACCGCGCGCGCGGCCACGCCCAACAGGCCCTCTTGCGGCTATCTGCCTGGGGTGGCGCCGCGGCCGTCGCCTTGATTGCTGTCGCTTTTGCCGCGCAAACCGAGACCGGTAACCGCCGCCTGCAAATGGCCCTTGTCGGCACCAGTGCGCCCGAAAGCGCTGCCAAGGCGGCGGCGGCCGAACGCCGGGCCGACCAGGCCCAGGCCGAAGTCCGGTCGCTCGCTGCCGAGGTACGCAAGCTCGCCGCCGATCGCGAGCGCCTCGACAACCGTTTGGCCGGCATCGAGCGCGATTTCGAAGACCTGACGGGTACGATCACGCGGCAGGGCGGACAAACCCACGCCGCTTCGCTCACGCCGGCTCTCCCGCTGAACCTGCCGGGCGGCCTGGCTGCGCTCGCGCCCTGGCCCGACTTAAAAGAGCCCACCAAAACCCCGCCGGCCACCCAAACGACCGCCACGGCACCGGCGACGGATCTGTCCGAGCCCCACCCGGTGCCGACGATCGCCGTGAAACGCCCGCAAAAAACGGAAGCGTCTCCGCCCGCCACGCCGAAGATGCCGGTATTCGCCAAGACCACGGCGGCACCTGTCGCAACCGAGGCGCCGCCTGCCCCTCAAGCCGAGCCGGAAAAGGTCGTCACCATCGCGGCTGCGCCCACCGTGGGCGAAAGGCCGAAGCTTGGCGCAGCGCCTGAAAGCATCACGGTCGCGTCGCTACCCTCCGCCAAAGCGCAGCCCGAGACCTCGGCCTTGGCTGACGTGCCCCTGCCGCCGGAGCGCGTCGCCGCGCTGCCACCCAAGCCGGCGCCCACTAAGCCAGTGTACGGAATCGACATTGGCGGCGCGTCTTCGAAAGCCGTATTGAAGGCGCGCTGGTCCGCGGTGAAGGCCAATTTCGGTCCACAGGTTGCGGAACTCCATCCGATCGTCGCGCATGACCGCCGCGCCGGCCATTTGCCATATCGACTGGTGATCGGGCCCCTACCGAGCAGCGCGGCGGCGGTGGCCTTATGCGCGCGGTTCGGTCTTACGCGCGGCCTCTGCCATTCGGCGCATTTTGCGGGCGAGCCGCTGGCGCAGCGCTGAGCTTCGGCATAGCTTGCCCATCATGAAGCTGTTCCTGCCGAGTGCACGTGCGACCAATTGGCTGTTGATCGTCGGATTCTGCTCGCTCGGTTACGCGCTTTATATCCGCTACCTCGCACTCGAGCAGTCGTCGGTCGGGCTCGCCTGTGCCGCCGGCCTCAATACCTGGCTCTGTTTCAGCCGTGGCATCATCACCGCGCTGTTCCAGCACAATGCGTTCGGGTTGACCGCGCTGGTTGTCGCCGCGCTCAATTTGCTGCGACCATCGCTGGTGCTGTTCGGCGTGGCGCTTGCCGTGGCCTGCATGGGCCTTGTGTTCTACAATCTTGGACTGGCATCGCTCGCCGTCGGCTTGCTCCTGCTCAGCCTGGCGCGTCGCGCACCCGGGTCAGAGTAATTGCAAAGCCGACCAGGGCTGCGCACAGCCAGAGCGATTGCCAATTCGCCAGGCCCTCGTCGGGCACGATGTAGATCACCGACAACGCCAACAAGGCCGCCGCCCCCAGTTCGGCGGCACCGCCCCGGCCGTCGCCCGGTTTGCCCGCCAGGCTGAGCGTGAGCAGCGGGACGATCGCCGCGGTCAGCGGCGCGAAGGGAAAATCCTTGTAACGCGGGTCGAACACCAGCCCGAGCGCGACCAGGATGGCGAGCAGCAGCGTGGCGATCAGCACGACGCCGACCGCAATCGCCAGGGCATCGCGGACACGCCCATCCGCCGGCCCGATCAGGCGTGCCAGCCGCGGCAACACGGTGCCGCGCGTCGCAGCCCCACTCAACACCAGCGGGCTCAAGAATGTGACCGCCGTCAAAGCGAGCGAGCGCGTCCAGCCGGCCACGCCAAGGCTTTCCAGCGGCACATTCTCGATCGTCCAGCCGATCAGCACGCCGCCAGCGATGGCATTGGCCGTCACCGCCAGCCAAGCCGGTGCCCGCGGCGCCACGTCCTTTCGTCTGGCAACAAAGGCTGCGGCAAAGACCAGCACGGCAAAAACGATGCCCCCGGCCGCCTGCCACCGCCAATATGGATGGTTGGACACCGCCGCGCCCCAGGCGAACTTGCGCTCGCGCCCGTCGGTGAATAGCCCCCAATGGCCGCCGACCGTTCCTTCCAGCGCCCGTTTCCAGGGCGCGTCATAGGCCTCGATGATATTGGCGTTGAAGTGCTCCCGCTTGGCCAGGGCGACGACGTCCTGGATCACCCGCGCCTGATTGGCGGGCGACGGCAGCGCACCCTCGCGCATACGTCCGGCGCTCGGCCAGCCCACCTCGCCGATCAGGATGTCCTTGCCTGGAAAGGCCGCGGCCATCTGCCGCCGGATGGCGCCAACATGCGCTGCCGCCTGATCGGCCGAGATCGGGAAATCCTCCCAATAAGGCAGGATATGGATGGTAATGAAATCGACAGCGGCCGCGACGTCGCGGTTGCGGAGCCAGAAATCCCACACGTCGGCATAGGTGACCGGCACCTTCACCCGCGCCTTGACCGTCCGGATGGTGCTGGCGAGATCGTTGGCTGACAGGTCTCCGCGCAGTAACACTTCGTTACCGACGATCACAGCGCGCACGGTGTCCGGATAACGGTTGGCGAGTTCGATCGCCGTCTCGACTTCTTTTTTGTTCGATTCCGCATCCCGCGACAGCCAGAGCCCCAGCAGAACCCTCAAGCCATGCTTGGCCGCCAGCGCGGGTACCGCTTCCAGCCCTTGGTTAACGGCATAGATGCGCACGCAATCGGTCAGCTTGGCCAATTGTCGCAGGTCCGCATCGATCTGAGCTGCGGGAATGTGGGTTTCTTTATCGAAGGGCGTTTGCGTACCCCGGTAAGGGGCGTAGGACAGGCAATAAAGTTTCTCGCCGGGCTTGAGCGGCGTCTGCGACATAACGACCGGCGCGCCCAGCCAGGCCCAGACGGCAGCAATCACGATCGCCGCAGCAGCAAGGCAGGCGAGAGCTAGGCGCATCGGCTGTTCCGGACGGCGGTTACGCGCGGCATTCGCCCGGCTTATAGGCCGCGTCCGTTCCTGCCAAGCGTATTGCGGTTACATCACCTTGAGGACACGGCACCAAGAGCCTGGACAAATCCATGGCCTTGGCGCCAAGCTTGACTGCCGGGGTTCGGCCTGCAGGGACTCCGGTTGATATTCGGGGGACTCGCTTCTAAAGCGATGGAGCCGGCACGGCCGGCGAAAGATGCCGCAATCGCGTCCAATTCCGGATGCATGTCGAACCGGAAAAAGGACCTTCGCGGCTCCAGGTAATTCCGGCGGTGCTATGCGGCTGAACGTTTTGTTGCGTCAATTCTGTGCCATCCTTTGCGTCGCAACCGTTGGTCTGGCGGGACTGCCCGCCCTGGCCCAGAGCGGACCGAGCAAACCCTCCGGGCCGGCGGCGACCACCAACGGTAAGGAAGCCGAGAAGCAGATGAACCTGATCGCCGAGGCCGCCCGGGTCCTGACCGGGCCGGCCGGCAATCCGGAATGCGTCTGGCTCGGCCGCCGGGTAGTTGCGCTGCTATGGCGCGATGACCTCGATACCGCCTTCCGCCATCTCGATCTTTACGACCGTTTCGGGTGCCCGAGCGCCCATGTCCAGGCCGCCTTCCGCTGCCTGATTCGCCAGGGCCATATCGATCCCAAGGCCGCCGATACGCTCAACGCCCGGGTCAACGCCTGCTGGCTTAACCCGGCGATGGCGCCGCAGCCGGTGGCGGCGAGCGGCGCCCCGACACCTGCGGCCCCCCCGCCGGCTGCACCGGCCTCCTCCGGGAAGGTGCAGGGTACCGCGCCACACTGACTAGGCCGGCAATAGCAAATTTATTTTTGGCGTCATCCGCACGCCAAGGATTTGCCATGAGTGTCGCCTACTTGAAAGAACGCCTGATGCTGAGCATCTATCCGACATTGCGGATCAAGCTGCTTCGGCTGAGCCCAGGGGACGGGCTCGAGGATCCACCACCCAGCCCCATTTGGTTTTTAAGGAATGCGTACCGTCGCTGCCGTGGTCGCCCTTGTGGCGTGCGTGCAAGCTGGGCTGTGGGCGCTCGCCCAGACCGACCTGAACGCCCCTGACATCAATGGCCAGCTTTCAAGCGTTTCCTACGCACCCTTTGCCGGCAATGTGAATCCGGACGAAGGCGGCCAGGCGCACGCCGAACAGATCCGCGCGGACCTTGCCAAAATCGCGCCGCTCAGCCGGTCGATCCGCCTCTATTCGTCGACCGGCGGCGTCGAAATGGTGCCGCCGATCGCCGCCGAGTACGGCCTGCGCGTTACGGTCGGCGCCTGGATCGACAAGCACGCCGATCGCAACGAGCGTGAAATCCAATCGGCCATCGCACTCGCCAAGCACAACAGCAACGTCAAAAGCGTGATCGTCGGCAACGAGACGATCTACCGCGCCGACCAGACCGTCCCGGAGCTGATCAAGAAGATCCAGCGGGTCAAGCACGCCACCAATGTGCCGGTCTCGACCGGTGAAATCTGGAACGTGTGGCTCGAGCATCCCGAGCTGGTCTCGGCGGTCGACTACATCGCGGCGCATATCCTGCCCTATTGGGAAGGCATTTCCGCCGACCATGCCGCCAACCAGGCCATCCTGATCTACGACAAGCTGCGTCAGGCCTATCCCGGCAAGCGCGTGGTGATCGCCGAATTCGGCTGGCCGAGCGCCGGCTACAATCTCAAGGGTGCCGAACCCGGCCGGCTGACCCAGGCCGAGGTATTGCGTGAGTTCGTCTCGCAGGCCCGCGCCTATGGCATCGAATACAACATCGTCGAGGCCATCGATCAGCCGTGGAAGGTCTTCGAAGGCAGCGTCGGCCCCTATTGGGGCATGTTCAATGCCGCCCGCCAGCCCAAATTCGCCTGGACCGGTCCGATCAGCGATCCCGGCTATTGGCAGATCGCCGGCTTGGCGCTGGTGGTGAGCTTGCTGCTGTCGCTGCCGATCCTGGCAATGCGCGGCCTGACCTTCGGCCAGGCCCTCATGATGGCGACAGCGGCCAACGGCGTCGGCGCCTGGGCGGCCGCTGTGTTCGCTTATTGGGACGGCCATTACTTCGTGCCGGGCGCCGCCTTCGCGCTCGGTCTCGGCACCGTGCTGCTCATCCCGCTGGTTGTGATTGCGCTGGCCCGCATCGAAGAGATCGCGGCCATCGCCTTTGGCCGGCGACCGCGCCGGCTGATCGGCTCTTCGCCGATGGCCGCCGCGAGTGAGGCGCCGGCGCCGAAAGTGTCGATCCACATTCCGGCCTATCGCGAGCCGCCGGAGATGCTCAAGCTGACGCTCAACGCGGTGGCCGCGCTCGACTACCCGAATTTCGAGTGCGTGGTGATGATCAACAACACCCCCGATCCGGCGCTGTGGCAGCCGGTCGAGGAGCATTGCCGCACACTTGGCCCGCGCTTCAAATTCGTGCTCGCCAATAACCTGGCCGGCTTCAAGGCCGGCGCCCTGCGGCTGGCCTTGCAGCACACCGCGCCCGACGCCGAGGTGATCGGCGTCATCGACGCCGACTATGTCGTGGACAAGGACTGGCTGAAGGACCTGATGCCGCAGTTCAGCGATCCGCAAGTCGGCCTGGTGCAGGCGCCGCAGGATCATCGTGACGGCGACCGCAGTCTCACTCATAATGCGATGAACGGCGAATATGCCGGCTTCTTCGACATCGGCATGGTGCAGCGGAACGAGGCCAATGCCATCATCGTGCACGGCACCATGTGCCTGATCCGCCGTTCGGCCATGGACGCGGTCGGCGGCTGGTCGAGCGACACCATTTGCGAGGACACCGATCTCGGCCTCACCTTGCTGGAGAACGGCTGGCACGCGCACTACACCAACCGCCGTTACGGTCACGGCCTGCTGCCGGACAATTTCGAGGCCTTCAAGAAACAGCGCGATCGCTGGGCTTATGGCGGCTTCCAGATCGTCAAGAAGCACTGGCGCCGGTTCCTGCCGGGCGCCAGCCAGCTGACCACCGATCAAAAACGCGAATTCGCGCTCGGCTGGGTCAATTGGCTCGGTGCTGAATCGCTCGGCGTGGTGGTCGCGATCCTCAACATTATCTGGGTGCCGATCGTCGCCTTCCTCGACATCGCCGTGCCTGACCGCATTCTGACGCTGCCGATCATTGCGAGCTTCGCGGTCTCGTTCATGCACTTCCTCACGCTCTACCGGCTGCGCCTCAAGGCCGACCCGGGCAAGTTGCTGGGTTCGATGGTGGCGGCCATGTCGGTGCAATGGACGGTGGCGCGCGCGGTCAGCACCGGTCTGATCAAGGATCATCTGCCGTTCGTGCGTACCGACAAGGGCGGCGCCAAGCGCAGTGCCGACTTCCCGGCTTTCTGGGAGGCGGTGCTGGCGGTCCTCTTGATCCTCGGCGCCGTCGTGTTGGTCGAAACCAACATCAAGGATGTGCGCGAGATCTACATCTTCGCCGGCGTGCTGGTGATCCAGAGCCTGCCCTTCATCGCCGCGGTCGGGCTGGCACTGCTTGAGCGTTCGCGCCTCAACGACTTCGCCTATTGGCGGAGCCTCGACCTGCGGCTGCTGCCGCGGTTTGCCAAACGCATCCCGGCGCTCGCCAAAGCGAGTGCGCCGGAGGGCGAACGCGGGCAGTAACGCGCGACGCTGGCGGCACTCACGCCGCCAGCGCGGTTTCCACCAGTTTGACCCAGTATAACGTCCCGAAAGGGATGACGTCGTCATTGAAATTGTAAGCCGGGTGATGCAAGCCCGCGCTGTCGCCATTTCCGATAAAGATGAAAGCGCCGGGCCGCGCGTTCAGCATGAAGGAAAAATCCTCCGCCCCCATCACCGGTGTCATGGCGGTATCGACCTTGTCGCGCCCGACGATCTCGCCTGCGACCTGGGCCGCGAAATCGGTCTGCGCCGCGTGGTTGACCAGCACCGGATAACCGCGCCGGTACTTGAGCGTTGCCTTCGCGCCATGGAGCGCGGCGGTTCCCTCCACCACCTCATGCAGGCGCTGTTCCAGCAGGTCGCGCACTTTGGGCGAGAG
The DNA here is from genome assembly GCA_021823875.1 of Pseudomonadota bacterium. GTDB lineage: Bacteria > Pseudomonadota > Alphaproteobacteria > Rhizobiales > Xanthobacteraceae > Pseudolabrys. Next base: position 9,399 of record JAKAMD010000110.1, read on the forward strand.
GCTGCGCGCGGTGCCGCCGAGTTTTGCGGTTTGCGGAATCACATTGTCAGTGCTGCCGGCGTGAAACATGCAGATCGACACCACCGCCGCTTCCAACGGATCGGCATTG
>JAKAMD010000111.1 GCA_021823875.1 Pseudomonadota bacterium
CACCTTCATGGTCGAGGACTATGTGCCCGACCGCATCGAGTTCGATCTCACCTCCGACTCCAAGGGAATCTCGCCGCAGTCGCCGGCCGATCTCGCGGTTGCCGGCCGCTTCCTCTATGGCGCGGCGGCTTCCGGGCTCACTCTTTCCGGCACGGTCAATATCGACGTCGCCCAGGAGCGCGCCGGCTTCCCGGGCTATGCCTTCGGCTTGGCTGACGATGAAGTGACCTCGCAACGGCTCGAACTCTCCGACGTGCCGGAGACCGACGCGAAGGGCCAGGCGAGCTTCAACGTCGAGCTTGAATCGGTGCCGACCACCAGCCGGCCGCTGGAAGCCAAGATCACCATCAGCATGGCGGATTCCGGTGGCCGCGCGGTCGAGCGTTCGATCACGCTGCCGGTGATCCCGGCAACGCCCATGATCGGCGTCAAGCCCGCCTTCAATGGCCGCTCGCTCGCCGACGGCGCCAATGCCGATTTCGACGTCGTGATGGTGACGCCCGACGGCAAGACCGTCGCGCAACAGGGCCTGCACTACGAACTGCTCAAGATCGAAACCTCATATCAATGGTACCGGCAGGACGGACAGTGGCAGTTCGAGCCGATCAAGCGCACCGAGCGGGTCGCCAACGGCACGTTCAATCTTGCCGCCGACAAGCCCGGCCATCTCTCGCTGCCGGTGAAGTGGGGCCGCTATCGCCTCGAGGTGAAGACCACCGATCCCGATGGCCCGATCACCTCGCTTAATTTCGACGCCGGCTTCTACGCGGAATCGAGCGCCGACACGCCGGACTTGTTGGAGATCGCGCTCGACAAGAAAGATTACAAGCCGGGCGACAAGCTTAATGTGGCGGTGACCGCGCGCAGTGCCGGCCGCCTCACTCTGAATGTGTTCACCGACCGCCTGGTCGCCAGCCAGTCGGAGAATGTGAAGGCCGGCACGGCGCATGTGTCGATGCCGCTCGGTACCAACTGGGGCACCGGCGCCTATCTGGTGGCGACCCTGCGCCGTCCGCTCGACGTGGCGGCCAAGCATATGCCCGGCCGTGCCATCGGCGTGCAGTGGTTCTCGATCGACCGCGCCGACCACACGCTGCCGGTGAGCATGACGCTGCCGTCGGTGCTGCGGCCGAATTCCAAACTCACCGCCTCGCTGCATGTCGCCGGGCTGAAAGCCGGCGATGAGGCGCGCGTCGTGGTGGCCGCCGTCGATGTCGGCATTCTCAATCTCACCAATTACAAGCCGCCGGCACCGGACAACTATTATCTCGGCCAGCGCCGGCTGACGGCGGAAATCCGCGACCTCTACGGCCAGTTGATCGACGGCATGCAGGGCGTCGTCGGGCAAATCCGCTCCGGCGGCGACGAGGGCGCGCGGCTGACCGGTTCGCCGCCGACGCAGGCGCCGCTCGCGCTCTATTCCGGCATCGTCAAGGTCGATGCCGACGGCAATGCGCAGGTGAATTTCGACATCCCGGCCTTCTCCGGCACCGTACGCGTGATGGCGGTCGGTTGGAGCAAGGCCTAGGTCGGCACGGCGGTCGGCGACGTGCAGGTGCGTGATCCGGTCGTGCTGACCACGACGCTACCGCGCTTCCTGCGCACCGGCGACCGCGGCGCCGTGCAGCTCGAGTTCGACAATGTCGAGGGCGCGGCCGGCGACTACAATGTCGTGGTGAGCGGAGAGGGCGCCGTCAAGATCGACGGCGACAAGGCGCACAAGCTGACGCTGGCCGCCAAGCAGCGCGGCCGGGTGACGGTGCCGGTTTCGGCGGGCGGTGCCGGCGCAAGCGTGATCGACGTCAGCGTGAGCGGACCGAACGGCTTCACGCTCGACCGCGCCTATGCGCTCAATGTGCGCCCGGCGACGCAGACGGTGACGCGCCGCACGGTGCAGGCGCTGGCCAAGGGCCAGACGCTGACCATCGATCGCGACATGTTCGCCGACTTCGTGCCCGGCACCGGGCGCGCGACGCTATCGGTCTCGGTGTCGAGCTCGCTCGACGCCGCCTCGCTGCTGCACGCGCTCGACATCTATCCGTTCGCCTGTTCGGAGCAGCTCACCAGCCGCGCCATCGCCATGCTGTATCTGAACGACCTCGGCAACGAGGCGCAACAGGCGGTCAGCGGTGACGTCAGGCCGCGCATCAACGACGCCATCGCGCGCCTGATGGCGCGCCAGGATTCCAACGGTTCGTTCGGCCTGTGGTCGGTGGGCGGTAACGATGTCTGGCTCGATGCCTATGTCACCGATTTCCTGACCCGCGCGCGCGAGCGCGGCTTCCAGGTGCCGGCGACCGGCTTCAAGCTGGCACTCGACTATCTGCGCAATTACGTGGCGACCGCGCCGGATCCGAGCAAGAACGGCGGATCCGATCTCGCCTATGCGCTCTACGTGCTGGCGCGCAACGGCGCCGCGCCGATCGGCGATCTGCGTTACATCGCCGATGTGCAGATCGGTCAGATCGCGACGCCGGTTGCCAAGGGGCAGATCGCCGCCGCCCTCGGCATGCTCGGCGACAAGAGCCGCGCCGACCGCGTCTATAATGACGCGCTGGCGGCCTTGCCGGTGAAGCCGACGCTGGTGAATTTCAGCCGCGCCGATTACGGCTCGCCGCTGCGCGACGCCGCCGCACTGGTGACGCTCGCTTCGGAAGGCCGCGCGCCCGCCCGTACCATCGACAATGCGATCGCGCGGGTCGATGCCGCGCGCGCGCAGTTCTCCTTCACCTCGACCCAGGAGGACGCCTGGCTGGTGCTGGCGGCGAGCACGCTCGCCAAGCAGACGAGCGCCATTGCGCTCGACGTCAACGGAGCCAAGCATAAGGGGGCGCTCTATCGCAGCTTTAATACCGCTGCGCTGGCGCAGCCCTTGAAGCTGACCAATGACGGCACCGGCAAGGTGCAGGCGGTGGTCTCGGTCAGCGGCGCCCCGATCACGCCGGAGCCGGCGGCCGATCACGGCTTCAAGATCGAGCGCAGCTACTTCACGCTCGAGGGCCAGCCGAGCGATCCCAGCCATGCGACGCAGAACCAGCGTTTCGTGGTGGTGCTCAAGGTGACCGAGCCGCAACCGCAGTACGGCCGCGTGGTGCTGGCCGATTATCTCCCCGCTGGCTTCGAGATCGACAATCCGCATCTCGTCTCGTCGGGCGACACCGGCACGCTCGCCTGGATCACCGACGCTGCCACGCCGGTGCATAGCGAATTCCGCGACGACCGTTTCACCGCGGCCTTCGAACGCAGCAAGAGCTCACCGCCGGTGTTCACGGTGGCCTATGTGGTGCGCGCGGTGTCGCCTGGGCACTACGTGCTGCCGCAGGCTTTCGTGGAGGACATGTACCGGCCCGACCGCTTCGGCCGTACCGCCACCGGCACGGTCGATATCACGGCGGCGAAATGAAGCGCTGGCTGACCACGCTGACGAAGTACCGGCGGGTGATCCTTGCCGGCTTTGGCGGCATTGTCGCCGCCGTGGTGGTGGCGATCGGCGCCTATGTTTATGCGTTGGGGCCGGCGCCGCTCGGCCGGCACTTGGAATATTCCCACCTGGTGCTCGACCGCGACGGTCATCTGCTGCGCGCCTATGCCACCGCCGAAGGACGGTGGCGGTTGCCGGCGACGGTCGAGGACGTCGATCCGCGCTTTCTGAAGCTGCTGTTCGCTTACGAGGACAAGCGGTTCTACGAGCATGACGGCGTCGATCTATTGGCGTTGCTGCGGGCGGCGTTTCAACTCGTGACGCAAGGCCATATCGTGTCGGGCGGCTCCACCCTGACCATGCAGGTAGCGCGCCTTTTGGAGCCGCGCGCGCATCGCAGTTTCGGCGCCAAATTGCGCCAGATCACGCGCGCGCTCGAGCTCGAACACGCGCTCACCAAGAACCAGATTCTCTCGCTTTATCTGACGCTGGCGCCTTACGGCGGCAATCTGGAAGGCATCCGCGCGGCCTCCTTGGCTTACTTCGGCAAGGAGCCGCGCCGGCTCACCTTGGCGCAGGCCGCGCTCTTGGTCGCGCTGCCGCAATCGCCCGAAATGCGCCGGCCCGATCGCTATCCGGAGGCCGCGCGCGAGGCGCGCAACCGCGTGCTCGACCGCGTCGCCGCGGCGGGCGTCGTGCCGCGTGATGAGATCGCCCACGCCAAGGCGCAACCGGTGCCGCATGCGCGCAAGGAATTGCCGATGCTGGCGCCGCATACCGCCGACAAGATCGTCTCGTCCGAGCCGAATATCCCGATTCATCGCCTTACCATCGACGCGGATCTGCAGGCGCGCCTGCAGCAGCTCGCGAACGAGCGCGCCCACGTCCTCGGACCGCAAGTGTCGGTCGCCATTGTTGCGGTCGACAATGCGAGCGGAGAGGTGCGCGCCGACGTCGGCTCGGCCGATTACTTCGATGCGCGGCGGGCCGGCCAGGTGGACATGACGCTCGCGTTGCGCTCGCCCGGCTCGACGCTCAAGCCGTTCATCTACGGGCTCGGCTTCGAGGACGGCCTCATCCATCCTTCGACGCTGATCGACGACAAGCCCGTCCGCTTTGGCAATTACCGGCCGGAGGATTTCGACCTCAGCTTCCAGGGCACGGTGACGGTGCGCCGCGCGCTGCAATGGTCGCTCAACGTGCCGGCCATCGCCGTGCTCGACAAAGTCGGCGTCAACCGGCTGAACGCGCGTTTGCACCAGGCGGGCGCCACGCTGGTCCTGCCGCAGGGTGCGGCACCCGGGCTCGCCATGGGGCTCGGCGGCGTCGGCATCACCCTGCGCGATCTCACCATGCTCTATACCGGGCTGGCGCGGCTCGGCTCGGTGCTGCCGCTGACCGAACAGCAGGGGCAGACGGCGGGGAGCCCGGTGCGGCTGATGAGCCCGGTCGCGGCCTGGTATGTCGGCAACATCCTGATCGGCGCGCCGCCGCCGGATAACGCGCCGCCCGGGCGCATCGCCTTCAAGACAGGAACCTCCTACGGCTATCGCGATGCCTGGGCGGTGGGCTTCGACGGCCGCATGACCATCGGCGTCTGGGTCGGACGGCCGGACGGCACGCCGGTGCCGGGGATCGTCGGGCGCGCCACGGCGGCGCCGATCCTGTTCGACGCTTTCGCCCGCACCGGTCACACGCCGGTGCCGCTGGCGTCCGCGCCGGAAGGGGTGGTTTTCGCCAGTACCACCCGGTTACCGCCGCCCTTGCGGCACTTCACCCCCAATGCGGTGCTGGGCGAGACGAGCGGGGCGCCACGTATCATGTTCCCACCCAACGGCGCCCGGCTGGAGCTCGGCGGGCCGCGTAACGACCCGGACCCGGTCGCGCTCAAGATCGCCGGGGGGCGGCGGCCGCTCACGGTTATGGTGAATGGCGTGCCGCTGCCGGCTGACCGTGGCCGCCAAACGCTGTTTTTCCGGCCCGACGGGCCCGGATTTGCGCGGCTGACGGTGATGGACGCCCGCGGCCTCAGCGATAGCGTCATGGTGCGCCTGCAATAACGGGCGAATGACAGGCCCGAGGTCAGGCACTATTGTCCGCGCGCGAAGCGGGGGGGCGCCTGCTTTGAACCCAATGACCTGATTGATCCAAGAGACCCCATTGCCCCAATGAGCACGACCGCCGGCGAGAAGAAAACGACTTCGATTGTGTCCCCACGCGGGCTGTCGGCACTGCTCGACCGCGCCGTCGGCTCGCACCGGCGCGCGGCAGCGCTGCTCTTCGCCTTTTGCCTGATCGCCTTTCTGCCGGGCTTCTTCCAGATCCCTCCGGTCGACCGCGACGAGGCGCGCTTTGCGCAGTCGTCCAAGCAGATGATCGAGAGTGGCCAATACGTCGACATCCATTTCCAGAACGAGGTCCGCTACAAGAAGCCGATCGGCATCTATTGGCTGCAGGTGGTTGCGGTGAAGACGGGGCGGGCCGTCGGCATCCCCGATGCGCTCACCACCATATGGCTCTACCGGCTGCCTTCATTGTTCGGCGCCATTGGTGCGGTGCTGCTCACCTACTGGGCCGCGCTCGCCTTCGTGTCGCGCCGCGCCGCGCTCATCGCCGCGCTGATGATGGCAAGTTCGGTGGTGCTTGGGGTCGAGGCGCGGCTCGCCAAGACCGATGCCATGCTGCTGTTGACCTGCGTGACGGCGATGGGCGCGCTGGCGCGCATCTACTTCGGCAGCCGGCGCGCCCCCGACATCCCGACTGACTGGAAATGGCCGGCGATCCTGTGGACCGCGATGGCCGGCGGCGTGATGGTCAAAGGCCCGCTGATCCTGATGTTCGTCGGGCTCACGGTGGTGACGCTGTCGATCCTCGACCGTTCGGCGCGCTGGTTGAAACGCTTGCGGCCCTTGGCGGGCTTTGCCTGGATGCTGCTTTTGGTGCTGCCCTGGTTCATCGCCATCGTCGCCAGGTCGGGCACGACCTTCTTCAGTGATGCGCTCGGCCATGACATGCTGGCCAAGGTGACCTCGAGCGAAGAAGCCCATGGCGCCCCGCCGGGCTACTACTTCCTGCTGTTCTGGATCACTTTCTGGCCCGGTTCGATTTTGGCCGGGCTGGCGGCGCCGCAGGTGTGGCGGGCGCGGCGCGAGCCCGGCGCGCAATTCCTGTTGGCTTGGCTGGTGCCGTCCTGGATCGTGTTCGAAGCGGTGGTGACCAAGCTGCCGCATTACGTGCTGCCGCTTTATCCCGCCATCGCCATTCTGATCGCCGGCATTCTCGATCAGGGCGCGCTCTACAAGAAGCGCTGGCTGGTGCGCGGCACCATCGGCTGGTTCATCTTCCCCACCGCCATCGCGCTGATGGTGCCGGTGCTCTTCCTGTACACCGAGCACGATCTCGGCATCATCGCCTGGCCGTCCGCGGCCGCGGCTATGATCCTCGGCCTGTTCGCGTGGTTGCTTTACGATGTCGATGGCGCCGAGCGGGCGCTGTTGCGTGGCATGATGGCCTCGGTGTTCGTGGGCGTGACGGTCTATGCCATCGTGTTCCCGGCCTTGCCGGTCCTTTTTCCGAGCGAACTGGTGATGGAGGCCGTGGCCGCAAACAACTGCGAAAATCCGCACGTGGCGGTGACCTACACCTATCAGGAGCCGAGCCTGGTGTTCCTGCTCGGGACCGGCACCCGCTTCGCCGACGGCGCTGGCGCCGCCGATTTCATGAACCAGGGCGGCTGCCGTTTCGCCTTGGTCGATCCGCGCAGCGAGCGCAGTTTCATCCAACGCGCCAATGCGATCGGCCTGCGCTACGCGCTCGACCAGCGCATTGCGGGCTACAACATCAGCATCGGACGGCCGGTAGCGATGACGCTGTTCCGCACGGTGGCCAGGTGATGAGCGCGGCGGACGGATCGAACGGCCGAACGCAAGCGGAGGCGGGCTCGCCGCCGCGCCGCTGCGCGGTCCATGTCGAGGCGGCGGTGCGGTGGCTGCTCAGGCCGCAGCGCATCCAAGCGCCGGTTTGGCCGTTCACGCTGCGACGGACGGCGATTGCCGGCGGCATCGCGGTGGCGGTCATTCTCGCGCTCATGGTCTTTGTGGATGCCGCGGAGGTCCGGGCCGTCGGCCGGCTGCCGCACTGGGTGCCCTGGTTCTTCGACCAGATCACCGACTACGGCAAATCGGGCTGGTTCCTGTGGCCGCTTGGCCTCCTGTTTCTGGCGCTGGCGGCGCTCGATCAGACGAAGCTCACGCGCTGGTCGCAAGCAGTGCTGGCGGCGGCGATGGTGCGGGTCGGCTTCCTGTTCCTGGCGATCGCCGTGCCCGGCCTGTTCGTGACCATCGTCAAGCGCATGATCGGGCGGGCGCGTCCGCTGGTCGGGGGCAACCTCGATCCGTTCCGGTACGCGCCGTTCATCTGGCACGCCGACTATGCCAGCCTGCCGTCCGGTCACACCACCACCGCTTTTTCGGTGCTGGTTGCCTTCGGCACGCTATGGCCGCGGGCGCGCACGGTGCTGTGGATCTATGCGCTGGCGATCCTGGCGAGCCGCCTCGTGCTGACGGCGCATTATCCGAGCGACGTTGTCGCCGGCGCCCTCACGGGGACGGTGGGCGCGCTCATGGTGCGGCGCTATTTTGCCTTGCGCCGGCTCGGCTTCTCGGTCGGGGCGGACGGCGTCCCGCACCAGTTCCCGGGACCCTCGAAGCGCCGGCTCAAAGCGCTTGCCCGCGACCTTCTGGCTCCTTGAGCGGACGCATGTACTTTTCCGAAATCAGGTTCCCACTTTTCGGGATCATGCGCTAAGAAGCGCCCAGACAGGGCTCGCAAGACCATGACCCCAAGCAACCCGGCCATTTCGGTCGTTGTGCCGGTGCGCAATGAAGCCGGCAATATCGAACCGCTGGTGATGGAAATCGCCGCTGCGCTCGACGGCCAGTGGGCTTTCGAGGTGGTCTACGTCAATGACGGCTCGACCGACGGCACCGAGGCCGAGTTGCAGCACTTGGCGGCGCAGTTCCCCTGGTTCCGCCGGGTGCGGCACAAACAGTCCTGCGGGCAATCGGCGGCAGTGCGCTCGGGCGTTGCGGCCGCGCGCGGTGCCATCGTCGTCACCCTCGATGGCGACGGGCAGAACGACCCGAAATTCGTTCCGGCCATGATCCGGGCGCTGGAGGCGGACGCCCCGCGCATGGGTCTGATCGCGGGCCAGCGCGTCGGCCGCAAGGCGAGCTGGTTCAAGAAGATGCAGTCGCGCATTGCCAATGCCGTGCGCGGCGCGGTGCTGCGCGACGGCACCCGGGACACCGGCTGCGGCTTGAAGGCGTTTCGCCGCGACGTGTTCCTCAACCTGCCATATTTCGATGGCTTGCATCGTTTCCTGCCGGCGCTGGTGCGGCGGGAAGGTTACGAGATCGGTTACGTGGACGTGGTCGACCGGCTGCGGAGAGCGGGCGTGTCGAACTACGGCCTGTGGGACCGGCTGTGGGTCGGCATTCTTGATCTGGCCGGCGTATGGTGGCTGATCCGCCGCAGGAAGCGGGTACCTGAGGTTTCGGAGGACTAGCGGGCGGTTGCGACAAGCGGCAAGCGGTTGTTGGACGGGATCGCGCGCATCTAAGGAATAAACTTATGCTGATCGATTTGGCCCGCTCCGTGGGCGGCTATCTGCACGACGTGTTCGTCACCCGCCTCGATGCCTGGGTGATGCTCGGCTTTGTGGCGCAGGCCTTCTTTACCGCGCGGTTCGCTGTGCAATGGATCGCCTCGGAACGCGCGCGCAAGAGCGTGGTGCCGGTCTCGTTCTGGATGCTCTCGCTCGGCGGCGGCGTCCTGCTGTTTACCTATGCGCTCTACCGCCACGATCCGGTTTTCATCGTGGGGCAGGGCTTTGGCGTCTTTGTCTACTTACGCAACTTACACTTCGTCCTGCGCGAACGCCGCGCCACGCTTGGCGCGGGCTGAGTTGCGTTAAGACGCCGCCTTGAGCGCCGCGAAACCGCGCTCGAGATCCGCGATCAGATCGCCGGGATCTTCCAGCCCGATATGGAAACGCAAG
>JAKAMD010000112.1 GCA_021823875.1 Pseudomonadota bacterium
GTCCACCATGAGCGCCTGGCGTTCGGCTTCGCTCGGCGCCATCTCGGCGATGAGGTCGACCAGCAGGCCGTCGTCCGGCACCGGCGGCTGATGATTGGGATGCGGAAAATCGGTGCCCCAGACGCAGCGGTCACCGAACTCGGCCACCAGCTTGCGGGCGAACGGCAGGGCGTCGGCATAGGGGGGGCCGGCGCGCGTGGCACGGTCGGCGCCGCTAACCTTGACCCATACGTTGCGGTCATCCAGCAGCTTGAGCAGGTTCTTGAAGGGTTCCTGATCGAGTCCCAGCCCGGCATCGATGCGGCCCATGTGGTCGATCATGATCGGCACCGGCGACCGTTTCAACGCCGGTGTCAGTTCGCCGATTCGATCGGCGGCCATATGGATCTGCAGATGCCAGCCGATATCGGCGAGCCGCTTGCCGAACGCGATCACCTCGTCGATCGGCGTGCCCTTGCCGAGGTGCTGCATGTAATGAAAGCGCGCGCCGCGGAAGCCTTGCGCGTCTAGCTGCTTTAATTCGGCGTCGGAAACGCTGATCGGCATCAGCCCGACGCCGAGATAGCTGCCGTCCTTGGCAGCGATGGCATCGGTGGTGACCGAGAGATCATGGCCGTGCGCGGCGGTGTGCACGATCACGCAGCGCTCGATGCCGAGGAATTGGTGCAGGCTGAACAGCGTCTCCTTTGGCGCATCCGACGGCGTAAAGCTGCGTCCGGCGGCGAAAGGAAAGCGCGCACGCGGGCCGAACACATGGACGTGCGTGTCGCAGGCACCGGGCGGCAGCTTCAGCTTCGGTCGGCTAGGTGAAGAGGTCCAGGTCGGCGGCTCGGCGGGCGTGTCGGTCGTATCCTGCTGCATGGCCATGCCATTAGCTTGCGTCAGCGCGGGTGTTCTCAAAGGCCGGTTCGCGCGCGGCAAATTCGGCGAACCAGGCAGCGAGCCGCGGATGCGGGCCGCGCCATTCCACCGGCCGGCGCCAATCGAGATAACCGAGCGCGCAGGACAGGGCAATCGCCACCAAGTCGGTTTTGCCGGCATCGGGCGGATTGTTTTCGAAGGCCGCCAGTGCGCGCGTGATCTTGCCGCGCTGATGCGCGAGCCAGCGTTCGGAATAGGTGCCCGGATCGCGGAAACGCTTTTCATAGACCAGCAGCAGCGCCGCATCGGTGATACCGTCGGCCAGCGCCGCCCGTGTCAGCACCTGATAACGGGCAAGCCCGCGCGCCGGCACCAGCGTTTCGCCGCCGACCAGTTCCTGCATGAATTCGATGATCACCCGGCTGTCATAGAGCACGCTGCCGTCGGCAAGTAACAGACAAGGAATCTTGCCGAGCGGATTGTGCTCGCGCAGTGTGTCGGCCTCGTCGAGCGTGTCGGCCGGCATCAAAATGATGCGGTCGGAAAGGCCCAGCACCTGCGCCGCCATGCGCACTTTGCGCCCGAACGGCGAGGTGAGGGTTGAGCGCAGCACGAAGGGTTGCAAGATAGGGCTCATCGGCCGTCCTTCGGGATCGTCGGCCGGCTCACATATTGGTCTTCACGCCGGCCTGCTTGATCACGTCGGCCCATTTCTTAGTTTCGCTGGCGATAAAGGCGCGGAACTCGTCGGGGGTGTCGCCGACCAGATTCGCGCCCTGGCTCGACAGCTTGGACACGACGGCCGGGTCCTTCATCGCTTCCACCGCCGCCTTGTTCAGCGCGGCGACAATCTGCGGTGGCGTCTTGGCCGGTGCGATCATGCCGTACCAGTTCTCGGCCAGTAGGCTCGGCATGCCGACCTCGGCGGTGGTCGGCACATCGGGCGCGCTTGGCACGCGCTGCGGCGCGCCGACCGCAATCGGCCGGAGCTTGCCGGCCTTGACCTGCGGCAGCAGCACCGGCAGATCGAGGAACACCATCTGCACTTGCCCGCTGAGCAGATCGTTCACGGCAGGCGCGGCGCCGCGGTACGGCACATGGACGATATTGATCTTGGCGGTGAGCTTGAACAATTCGCCGGCGAGCTGCGGCAGGCTACCCGGGCCGGATGAAGCGAAATTGAGCGTGCCGGGCTTGGCCTTGGCCAGCGCCACCAGCTCCTTCATGTTTTTGGCCGGCAGGTTGGTGCTGACCACCAACATTTCCGGCACCTTGGCGACCAGCGTCACCGGCTGCAGGTCCTTGAGCGTCACATAGGGGACCTTTTCCATGCTCGGGCTGATCGCGAGCGCGCCGGCGCTGACGATGCCGATCGTGTAGCCGTCGGGCCTGGCCTTGGCGACGACGTCGGTGCCGATCACGCCGCCTTGGCCGGAGTGGTTCTCGATGATGATCGTCTGCTTGAGGATTTCCGACATGCGCTGGCCGACCACCCGCGCGATGACGTCGTTCGGCCCGCCGGGCGGGAACGGCACGATCAGTCGGATCGTCTTGTTGGGGAAATTCTGTGCTTGGCCGAGAGCCGGCCACAGTAAGGCGGCAAGTGCGATGAGAATGAGCCTGAAAGCCGTCACGACGATCCTCCCTAGTTTCATTTCTTATCTGGGCAAGCTTAGATTGACGTAGATTCCAGGGGAAGTGCGCGAGCAATACTATTTCGGCATGGGCATTGAAGACGTCTCTAAAAGCAGCCGCTCTTCGTTTGGCGGATACAAGCGGTCAGCACAGCTGCGCGCCGGCCCATTGTTTGGTGCGTACCAGCGCGCTGCACACCTCGTGCAACAGTTCGCCGGCATCGCGCGTCAGCTTGGGCAATTGCCGGTCGCGCAAGGTGACGATGGTGACTCTTGTGACGATCGCCGGGCGGGCGATCGGAAAAGCGGTGAGCCGCCTGCGCGTCACTTCATCCTGCACGGCCTCGTAGGTGAGGATGGTGTAGCCCAATCCCTTTTCGACCAGCGCTTTGACGAAGGCGACGCTGTCGGCCTCGAGTTTGATGCGCAGGCGGATGCCGTGTTCGGCCGCGGCCTGCTCGACCAGCCGCCGGTTGCTGTGCGCCGTATTGGGCAGGATCAGCGGCAGGTCGGCGAGGTCGCGCACGCGAAAGGCCGCGCGGGTAGGACGCGCCTTGCCGCGCGCCGGCGGCGGGCCGATGACCAGCATGCGCTCGTTCAAGAGCGGCCTTATTTCAAGGGTTTCCAGATGCGGCGGATTGTGCAGCAGCGCGATGTCGATGCGCTTTTCCAACAGCCATTCCTGCAATGACGAGGAGACGCCCTCGCGGATATGCAGCGTGGCCTGCGGAAAGATGTGCTGGAAGCGCTCGACATAAGGCGGGATCAGCAGGCGGCCGGCAGCCGGCGGCACGCCCAGCGTGATGCGGCCAGCGGCGGGCAGGCGGCGTTCGCTGATTTCGCGGCCGGTCTGTTGCGCGAGCTGAATGATCTCTTCCGCGCGTTCGAGCAATAATGAACCGGCGGCGGAGAGGCGCACGCCGCGGCCGTGGCGGGTAAACAGCGAAATGCCGAGTTCATGCTCAAGCTTCTTGATCTGACGGCTGAGCGCCGGCTGCGCCAGACGCAGCTCCTGCGCCGCGCGGCTGACGCTGCCGGCGCGCGCGACCTGCATGAAGTTGCGCAGCTCTTTCAGTTCCATGGCGGGCTCGAAGCAACATATGCCGTAGAAGCATAGCTTAGGCGAAGCGAGCCCGCCGGGGAAGGGCACGCGGTGCCGCGTTTGGCGATGGCGGTAGTCGCCCGATCGGTCTATATCGACCGAGGCCGCGATGCCGGCGGCGGGGGCCGAAGCCAAGGGAGCGAATGCATATGACCGCCAAGGGTTACGGCCGCATCAGTCTTCTGGTGCTGGAAGGCGACGGCATCGGGCCGGAAATCACGGCGGCGACGCTCGCCGTGCTGGCCGCGGCCGAACGCATCTTCGGGTTGCGCTTGGCCTTCGAACACGCCGCTATCGGCTGGGCGGCGCATCGTGAGCTCGGCTCCACCTTTCCGCCGGGCGTGCTGGAGAAGGCGCTCACCGCCGACGGTGTCGTGCTCGGTCCGGTCTCGCACAACGAATATCCGCCGCGCGAGCAGGGCGGGCTCAACCCGTCCGGCGAATTACGCAAGCAGCTCGACCTTTACGCCAACATCCGGCCGGCGCGTTCGCGCGAGGGATTTCCGCCGCGCTGCGGCAAACCGGTCGATCTCGTCATCGTGCGCGAGAATACTGAAGGCTTTTACGCCGATCGCTCGATGCATCTTGGTTCCGGCGAGTTCATGCCGACGCCCGACGTCGCGCTCGCCGTGCGCAAGATCACCCGTGCGGGCTCGCTGCGCATCGCGGAAGCCGCGTTCAAGCTGGCGATGCAGCGCCGGCGCAAGGTGACGGCCGTGCATAAGTCCAATGTGCTGCGCGTCTCGGACGGCCTCTATCTCGAATGCGTGCGTGCGGTGGCGGTGCGCTATCCGGATGTCGCTTACGAGGAGCGCATCATCGACGCCATGGCGGCGCTCCTTGTGCGCGACGCCAGCCAGTTCGACGTAGTGGTCACCACCAATATGTATGGCGACATTCTCTCCGACGAGGCGAGCGAGATCGCCGGCAGTCTCGGCCTTGCGGCGTCGCTCAATGCCGGGAGCGACCACGCGGTGGCGCAGGCGCAGCACGGCTCGGCGCCCGACATCGCCGGCAAGAATATCGCCAATCCGTCCTCGCTGATCGGGTCGGTGGCCATGCTGCTCGCCTGGCTCGGCGAACGGCGCGACGATCCTAAGCTAGTGCAGGCCGCGCAGGCGATCGAAACCGCGCTCGACCGCGTCATCGCCGATCCGGCCTCGCGTACGCCCGATCTGGGCGGGCCGCTCGGCACCGACGCCTTCGCGGCGAAGGTGGCGCAAGCGCTGCAATGATGCGTCAGGAAAAATCGTAGAGCTTGGCCGGGTTGTCGACCAGCACACGCTGCACCAGCGCGTCGTCTTTCAGCCAGCGCGGCACCAGGTTCATCAGGCCACGTGTATCCATGGGGCGGAACGGCAATTCCTCGTCGCGCCGGCCGCGATGGAGATGGTGGCGCGGCGTATGCGGCCAGTCCGTACCCCACACGATACGCTCGGGATTGGCGTCGCATAAGGCGCGGGCGAGCGGGCCGATGCGGGGGTCGCTGGCATCTTCGCTGATGCGATAGGCGGCGGAGATATTCACCCAGGTTTTGCCGCCCGCCAGCAGGTCTTGCAGCGCGCGCAGGGCGCCGCTGGCGTCATCCGGAGCGATCAGGCCGAAATGGTCGAACACGCTGTCGACCGGCAAGGCCTTCAAGATCGGGGCTAACGGTTCGATCGCCGCCGCCGCCACGAACAGCTGCACGTGCCAGCCGTGCCGCTCGCATAGCTTTGCTGCCGTGGCGATTTCATCCTTGATGGTCTCGAGCGGCGCCGTGCCGGTCGTGGCGATGTTGACGCGCAGGCCGCGCACGCCGCGCTCATGCAAGGCATCGAGCGCGGCCGGTGATGTCCCAGGCGCTAGAACCGCGACGCCGCGCGCGGCAGGCAGGCGCGTCATGGCGTCGAGCAGGCAGGCATTGTCGGTGGCATAGAAGCTCGGCTGCACCAGCACCACACGCTCCAGGCCGAGGCGGCCGAGCATACCGGCGAGCTCGCGGACGGTCGCATCCTTCGGCGTATAGCGGCGCATGGGCGCGAGCGGAAAACGCGTCTTCGGCCCGATCACATGCACATGGCAGTCGCAAGCGTGCGGCGGCGGAAAGGCAGCGTCGCCCATGGCATTCTCCCCGGCGAGGTCATGCGTCGACGGCCATACCACGACGCGTGCTGCTTCGCCATTTGGATGCGGGGGGCTCCGCGTGGGCCGCCCGCGGGGGCTACTCGGCCCCCGAGCGCTGACGCCTCCCCGCCAGTGGGGACTGCTCCCCACGCCGCAAAACGACGGGCGATTTCGCTTGCCCGCCCGCGGCGGTTGGCAACCAATTTGCATGCAAAAAGGGCAATGCCGCACCGGAGCAGGAACCCATGCCGACCGATCCCCTCGACGACTTCATCTTGGCCGCCGCCAGGGCCCTCGACCTGCCGCTGGAGCCGGCCTGGCAGCCGGCGGTGAAGGCCAACCTGGCAGTCACCCTCAAGCACGCCGCCCTGGTGGCGGAATTCGAATTGCCGGACGAGGCGGAGCCGGCGCCCGTGTTCAGGGCCTGACCGCCGTGGCCGGGGACAGCACATGGTCGACCTGTGGCGAAATCGCTGCGGCGGTGTCGTCCGGAAAACAGAGCGCGGCGGCGGTGGTCGAGGCGGCGCTCGAGCGTATCGCCAGGCTCAACCCGACGCTCAACGCCTTCACCGCGGTGACCGCCGAGCGCGCGCGCGCCAAGGCCGGGGCGATCGATAACAGGCCCGATAAGGCCAGGCTGCCGCTCGCCGGCGTGCCGTTCGCGGTCAAGAACCTGTTCGACATCGAAGGTCTTGCCACCGTCGCCGGTTCCAAGATCAACCGCACACGGCCGAAGGCGCCGCGCGATGCGACGCTGATCGAGCGGCTGGAAGCGGCCGGGGCCGTGCTGATCGGCGCGCTCAACATGGGCGAATACGCCTACGACTTCACCGGCGAGAACGTGCACGACGGGCCCTCGCGCAATCCGCACGACTTGACGCGCATGAGCGGCGGCTCCTCCGGCGGCTCGGGCAGCGCGGTCGGTGGCGGGCTCACGCCACTCGCGCTCGGCTCCGACACCAATGGTTCGATCAGGGTGCCGTCCTCGTTCTGCGGCATCTTCGGATTGAAGCCGACTTATGGCCGGCTCACGCGCGCAGGCTCCTTTCCCTTCGTTGCAAGCCTTGACCATCTTGGCCCTTTTGCGCGTTCGGTGCGCGATCTGGCGCTGAGCTACGACGTGATGCAGGGACCCGACGCCGACGATCCCGCTTGCGATCAGCGCGATGTCGAGCCGACCGTGCCGGTGCTCGACGACGGGCTCGAGGGACTGCGCATCGCGGTCGCCGGCGGCTATTTCAAGAAAGGCGCTTTCGCCGAAGCCTTGGAAGCGCTCGCGCGTGTCGCCAAAGCGGCCAATGCCACGGACGAGATCGAGATTCCGGAAGCCGCGCGCGGCCGCGCCGCAGCCTACGTCATCACCGCCACCGAAGGCGCCGCGTTGCATGTCGGACGGTTGCGCAAACAAGCACATGATTTCGATCCGGCGGTGCGTGACCGCTTGATCGCCGGCGCCATGGTGCCGGCGACGCTGGTCGCCAAAGCACAGATTTTCCGCCGCTGGTATCGCG
The DNA here is from genome assembly GCA_021823875.1 of Pseudomonadota bacterium. Taxonomy (GTDB): domain Bacteria; phylum Pseudomonadota; class Alphaproteobacteria; order Rhizobiales; family Xanthobacteraceae; genus Pseudolabrys. The sequence goes on from JAKAMD010000112.1 coordinate 7,215, forward strand.
AGCAGTTCCTCACACTGTTCGCACGCTACGATGCCATCCTTGCGCCGGCGACGCCCTGCGCCGCGCCCATGATCGGGCAGCAGACCTTCACGCTTGATGGCGTCGAACTGCCGGTGCGCCCCAATGTGGGCATCTATACGCAGCCGATCTCCTTCATCGGCCTGCCAGTGGTCGCCGTGCCGGTGCCGCTTAAGCCGCTGCCGATCGGGGTGCAGATCATCGCCCCGCCCTGGCGCGAGGATATCGTTTTGCGCATCGCGCACGCGCTGGAGCAGATGGGCGTGGTTGCGGCGCCGAAACCTGAACTATGAGGCGTTTTCGAATGCGTTTTCATCCGTTCATTCCCGCGCAAGCGGGAATCCAGGAGCTAGGCTGTAGGGCCTTAGTTTTTGCCGCTGGGTCCCCGCTTTCGCGGGGACGAACGGTGGAAATCTGAGGAGAGATGAAAATGGAAATCGACCTGCCGGAGGTCGTGGCCGAAGTGCGCGAAGCCTTCGAACTCTATGAAAAGGCGCTGGTGTCGAACGACGTCGCCGCGCTCGATGCCTTGTTTCACGACGATCCGCGCACCATCCGCTACGGCGGCGGCGAGAATCTCTACGGCTTTGCCGAGATCGCGGCCTTCCGCGCCGCGCGTTCGCCGGCGGGCCTAGCGCGCACACTGTCACGCACCGTGATTACTACCTACGGACGGGACTTCGCGGTCGCATCGACGCTTTTCCAGCGGCCGGCGGCGGCGGGCAAGATCGGCCGGCAGATGCAGACCTGGGTCAAGTTCCCGGAAGGCTGGCGCGTGGTCGCCGCCCATGTCAGCCTGATCGAACTGCCGCGCGAACAAACCGCATGAGCATGACCCTCACCGGGAGCGGGGCAGGAGAGGCTATGCGTTCCGTGTTGCCTTCAGCGCGCCCAGCGGCAATTTCGTATCGGCGTGAAACGCGCGGCCGATCTCCGCCAGCCGCGCATCCTGGCCGCCCGGCGCCAGCAGCGTGATGCCAAAGGGAACGGCGTCGCCGGTGATGGCGGCCGGCACGGCGAGACCGCACAGATCGAGCAGATTGACGAAATTGGTATAAGTGCCGAGCCGGCTGTTGAGCTGGATCGGATCGGCCAGCACCTGCGCGATGGTGTAGGCGGTCGGCGCGGTCGGCAAGGCCAGCATATCGACCTCGCCGAAGGTGTGCTCGGCGACACGGCGCAATTCTTCCAATTTGTAGAAGGCGGCGAAAGCGTCCATGGCGGTCGGGCGCAGACCGCTCAGGATGATCTCGCGCGTCACCGGATGAATGGCGTCGGGATCGGAGGCCAGCAGCGAGCGCACGGTGAGCGTGCGTTCGGCCACCCACGGGCCTTCGTACAACAGCCGCGCGGTCTCGTAGAACGGCTCGATGTCGAACTCGACCAGGGTGCAGCCGAGCCGCGCCAGCCGTTCGAGCGCCTTCTCATAGGCCGCCTCAAAAGTGCGATCGCCGAAGAACAGAAGCTGGCCCGGCCGCGGCTTGCCGAGTTTGATGTTCGCGAGTGCGCCGGGCGTGCCGAGCGGTCGCTGGCGTGAATAGGGGTCCTTGTTGTCGGGGGCTGCAATCGCTTCCAGGGCATGCCAGGCATCGTCGACCGTGAGTGCGAAGAGCGAGACGCAGTCGAGCGTGCGGCAGGCTGGCACCACGCCATAGGTCGAGATCAGGCCGAGGCTCGGCTTCAGGCCGACGATATTGTTGAGACCGGCCGGCACGCGGCCGGAGCCGGCGGTGTCGGTGCCGAGCGCGAGCGGCACAATGCCGGCGGCGACTGCCACAGCAGAACCCGAGCTCGATCCGCCCGGAACGAGATCGTCGCGCATGGCATTGCGCGGAATGCCATAGGGCGAGCGCACGCCGACCAGACCGGTGGCGAACTGATCGAGATTGGTCTTGCCAATGACGATCGCGCCGGCTGCACGCAGGCGCGCGACCACGGTGGCGTCATGCTGCGGCGTATAGGCAAAAGCCGGGCAGGCGGCGGTGGTCGGCATGCCCGCCACGTCGATATTGTCCTTGATCGCGACCGGCACGCCAAAAAGCGGCAGCGTATCGTCTTTGAGCGCGCGTGCCTCCGCGATAGCTTCGGCTTCGTCACGCAGCGTAATGAACATGGCGGGATCGTCATGCGCCTTGAGCCGCGCATAGCAGCGCGCCAGCGTATCGGCAGGACTCGTTGCACGTGTGCGGTGC
>JAKAMD010000113.1:0-7026 GCA_021823875.1 Pseudomonadota bacterium
CCGGCGCGGTCTGGACGATGTAGTCGCCGCCTTCGAACGGGTGCACCGAAAACCCGGTGATGTCACGCATGCCGCCACTGGCATGGACATAATGCTGGCCGTTCCAAGTGTATTCGGCTTGCTCCGGGTCGTAGGCGTGGCCCTTGCGCAGGCTGAAGAGTTGCAGGCGCAAGTGCTGCCCCAGAACCGGCTGCGAGTCGGTCAGGATCGGCTTGGCGGAATCGATGCAGCCGGCCAGCGTCAGCGTGCAAAGCGCGGCCAGGAGCGCACGAAGAACGGGTGTTTTCACTCGGCGGCCTCTTGCTCGTGTCCCAACTTTTTATTGAGCGACGTGAGCAGTTTTTCGGCGGCTTCCGCGATCACCGTGCCGGGCGGGAAGATGGCCTCGGCGCCGGCTTTAATGAGTGCGTCGTAGTCCTGCGGCGGCACCACGCCGCCGACCACGATCATGATGTCGTCGCGGCCTTGGCTTGCCAGTTCCTTCTTCAGTTCCGGCACCAGCGTCAGGTGGGCGGCGGCGAGCGACGACACGCCGAGAATATGCACGTCGTTCTCGACCGCCTGGCGGGCGGCTTCGGCCGGCGTCGCGAACAGCGGACCGATGTCGACGTCGAAGCCGAGGTCGGCGAAGGCTGACGCGATCACCTTCTGCCCGCGGTCGTGGCCGTCCTGGCCGATCTTGGCGACCAGCAGACGCGGCCGGCGACCCTCGGCCTGCTCGAAGGCTTCGACCGCCTTGCGCACCCGTTCGACCGCGCCGGTCATGCCGACCTCCCGCTTGTAGACGCCGGTGATTGCTTTGATCTCCGCGCGATGGCGGCCATACACCTTTTCGAGCGCTGCGGAAATCTCGCCCACGGTGGCCTTGGCGCGGGCGGCGTCGACGGCAAGCGCCAGGAGATTGCCGTTGCCGCGGTCGGCGGCGCGGGTCAGCGCATCGAGCGCTTCTTGCAGCACCGCCGGATCGCGCTCGGCGCGCAGGCGCGCCAGCTTTTCGAGCTGCATCTGCCGTACAGCGGAATTGTCGATCTTGAGCACATCGATGTGCTCTTCGTCCGTCGGCTGATGCTTGTTGACGCCGATCACCGACTGATGGCCCGAGTCGATGCGGGCCTGGGTCTTGGCGGCGGCTTCTTCGATACGCAGCTTGGGGATGCCCGCTTCGATCGCCTTGGCCATGCCGCCGAGGCCTTCGACTTCCTGGATGTGGCCCCAGGCCGTGCGCGCGAGCTCATAGGTGAGCCGCTCGACATAATAGGAGCCGCCCCAGGGATCGACGATGCGGGTGGCGCCGGCTTCCTGCTGCAGCACGATCTGGGTGTTGCGGGCGATGCGGGCGGAGAAATCGGTCGGCAGCGCCAGCGCTTCGTCGAGCGCGTTGGTGTGCAGCGATTGCGTCTGGCCTTGCGTCGCCGCCATGGCTTCGATCATGGTGCGTGCGACGTTGTTGAACACGTCTTGCGCGGCCAGCGACCAGCCGGAAGTCTGCGAGTGTGTGCGTAGCGAGAGCGATCGTGGATCTTCCGGCCTGAACGGCTTCATCAGCTTCGCCCACAGCATGCGGGCGGCGCGCATCTTGGCGATCTCCATGAAATAGTTCATGCCGATCGCCCAGAAGAACGACACGCGCGGCGCGAACTGGTCGATGGTCAGCCCGGCCTTGATGCCGGCGCGCACATATTCGACGCCGTCGGCGAGCGTATAGGCGAGCTCGAGGTCCTGCGTCGCGCCGGCTTCCTGCATGTGATAGCCGGAAACGGAAATCGAATTGAACTTCGGCATCTCCGCCGACGTATAGGCGAAGATGTCCGAGATGATGCGCAACGACGGCGAGGGCGGATAGATATAGGTGTTGCGCACCATGAATTCTTTGAGGATGTCGTTCTGGATGGTGCCCGACAGTTTCTCGTGCGGCACGCCCTGTTCTTCCGCTGCCACGATGTAGAGCGCCAGCACCGGCAGCACCGCGCCGTTCATGGTCATCGACACGCTCATCTGATCGAGCGGGATGCCGGAGAACAGCGTGCGCATGTCGTAGATCGAGTCGATCGCCACGCCGGCCATGCCGACGTCGCCGGCCACGCGCGGATGGTCGGAGTCGTAGCCGCGGTGGGTGGCGAGATCGAAGGCGATGGAGAGGCCCTTCTGGCCGGCGGCGAGATTGCGCCGGTAGAAGGCGTTGGAATCTTCCGCCGTGGAGAAGCCGGCATATTGCCGGATGGTCCAGGGCTGGGCCGCGTACATCGCGGGGTAGGGCCCGCGCAGGAACGGCGGCTTGCCGGGATAGGTGTCGAGGAAGTCAAGGCCGGCGAGGTCGGCCTCGCCGTAGACTGGCTTGACCGCGATGTCTTCCGGCGTCGTCCAGGGCGTCGCGGAGCCGTTGCCGGCCGGCGCTGGGGTCTCGGCGAAATCGACGGTGGCGAAGTTCGGGACCTGGCTCATTGGGCGCCTAGCCTATCATGGGCGGCCTGCAAGGTCGAAAGCACGTCACAGCCCATGTAAATAAAGGTTTTCACGCCGGCCTGCCGCCAGGCCGCCTCGTGGTCGCCCGGTCGGCCGGCGAGATGGACCTCGGCGCCGGCGGCGGTGAGCGCCATGGCCGCGTCGGCGGCCTGGCTTTCGTAAACTTTGTCAGACGAGCATAAACAGGCGAGCTTGGCGCCGGACGCCTTGAACGCGGCCAGCAACGCGGCTTGATCCTTGAAGCCGTCATTCGTCTCCGCCTCGATGCCGCCGGCCTCGTAGAAATTCTTGGCGTAGGTGGCGCGCGCGGTGAATTCCGACAGCTTGCCGAGATTGGCCAGGAAGACTTTCGGGCGCACGCCGGTCTTGGCAAGGATGGCGTCGGACTTGTCGCGCAGGGCCTCGAACGGTTCGGCCAGACGCATCGCCGGCAGCGCTTCGAACGTCGCCGGCAGCGGCGGTACGCTCACCCGCGCAACGTCGAGCACCTTCACCGGTGCCTCGCCGAGATTGGGATAATCGCTGGCGCCGGTGAGAGCATCCTTGCGCTTGGCGATCGCCGCTTGGCGCGTAGCGCGGGTCGCGGCAATCTTCTTCTGCAACAGGCCTTGCGGGATGGCGCCACCGGCGCCACCGGCCGCTTCGATTTCCTGGAACAGCGTCCATGCGGCTTGCGCGAGCTCGCTGGTCAGCGCCTCGATGCCGCCGGAGCCGGCAGCCGGATCGGCGACGCGGTAGAGGTTCGACTCCTCTAGCAGAATGAGCTGCAAGTTGCGCGCAACGCGGCGCGCGAAGGCGTCGGGCAGGCCGATGGCGAGCGTGAACGGCAGCACGCTCACCGCATCGGCACCGGCGACGCCGGCGGCGGTCACCGCGATGGTCGCGCGCAGCATGTTCACGTAAGGATCGCGCGCGGTCATCATGCGCCAGGCAGTTTCCGCCGAAACGAAAGCCGGTTGCGGCGTCAGTCCGCTCGCCTGTTCAATCCGCGCCCAGAGTTTGCGCAGCGCGCGGAACTTGGCGATGGTGAGGAATTCGTCGGCATCGGCGGCCAGCCGGAAGAAAATGAGTTTGCGCGCCTCGTCGAGCGCCATGCCGGCATCGGAAGATAAGCGCAGATATTCCACCGCATTGGCGATGACGAAGGCGAGTTCCTGCGCCTCCGAGCCACCAGCGGCATGCACGCTGCGCCCATCGGCGGCGGCGAAAGGTCCGGTGAAACCTTGCGCGCGCAACCCCGCAACCATGTCAGCGAACATCTTGCCGAGCTGCGGCCAGGGTAATGGCGCGGCGCCATTGCGCGCCATGGCGCCGAGCGGATCGTATCCGAAGCGGATCTGCGTTTTGTCCAGTGCTACCCCGCGCGCCTTGAGCGAGGCGGCGAGATTGGTGCCGGCGTCCTTGTGCTGCGGGCCGAGGTCGAGCTCGAGTGCGATGCCGGCATCGAGATAGATGCCGTCGAGCGCGCGCGCGATTGTTTCCTGCGAGCCGTCGAGCCCGTAGCCATAGGCGCCCACACTGCCGGCGAAAACGAGGCCCAAGCCAGTGGCGCCGTTTTCGAGGTCGATCAGCGCTTGCTTGTTGGCTTCGGCGGAACCGGGATGGTCGACCCGGGCCATGACCTGCCAGGGCGCTGCGGTGCGGCCGGCGACCAGCGCTGCGCCGTGGGCGCGCGGATAGAGCGGGTCGACCCGGAGGCCGTCATAGGTTCGGCTGACCAGGCGCTTGTCGAAGTCGGAGCCTTTCAGCGCCGCGTCGACCAGCTTGCGCCAGGCGGCTTCGTCGGTAGCAGGGAATTCGGCGGCGAGCGGCAGGTTTTGTTCGGTATCTTGGGTCATCGGCGGAAAATGCCACAGGGCGGGGGCCGCCGCCAATGCAATGCTGGCGCGTCAGGGGGCGGCAGGCTTGGGGACCGGCGCCAGCTTTTCGATGCCGGTGGCGTCAACCGCGCGGACGGCATCGGCGACCCGCCGGCCGGCGATCACCTTGTCGGGCGCGATCTCGGCCAGCGGCACCAGCACGAAGGCGCGCTCGAACAGGCGCGGATGCGGCAGTGTCAGGTTGGGCAGGTCGAGCGCCACATCGTCATAGGCGAGGATGTCGATATCGGCGGTGCGCGGACCGTTGCGTTTCTCGTGCGCGCGGTCACGCCCGAGCGAGAGCTCGACCTGCTGGGTCCGTTCCAAGAGGGCGCGCGGATCGAGCGTGGTTTCGACCACGATGCACAGATTGACGAAGGGCGGTTGGTATTTGAAGCCCCAGGGCGGCGTCAGATAATCGGACGAGCGCGCCTTCAGCCTTATTTCCTTGCCGTCGCACAGGAGCCTGACGGCGCGGTCGAGAATGACGCGGCTGTTGCCGACATTGCCGCCGAGCGCGAGCAGCGCTTCGATCATGACTTGAGGTCTTGCCGGCCGCGCACCAGCGTCACCCCGACGTCGCTGAAGGTGGCGGCGATCGGCGCATGCGGCTTGTGGATGGTGATGCGGACGAACCGCACGCGGGGAAAGGTGGTGAGCACGGCGTCGGCGACGCGGCCGGCGGCGGCTTCGATCAGCCGGTAGCGCTCGCCGCAGAAAGCATCGGTCGCGCAGTCGACCACCTTGTCGTAGGAAACCGTGTCGGCGACCTTGTCCGAGCGCGCGGCCGCGCTGAGATCGATTTCCAGCTCGATGTCGAGCGTGAAGGTCTGTCCTACCTTGGCCTCGTAAGCCATCACGCCGTGATAGGCGTGCAGTGACAGCCCGTGGATGAAAATGCGATCACTCATCGTGCGGCCTCGATGGCGGCGGCGACCCGCAAAGCCTGCGCGGTTTCGGCGACATCGTGCACGCGCACGATGGCCGCACCGTTCGCGACCGCCGCGAGATGGGCGGAGATCGAACCGCCGAGACGTTCGGTGGGCGGTGCCGGCGTCACCGTATTGATGAAGCGCTTGCGCGAAGCACCGACCAGAATCGGCAGGCCGAAACGCTTGAGCTCGCCAAGCCGCGCAATGCAGGCGATGCTCTGCTCCGGTGTCTTGCCGAAGCCGACGCCTGGATCGAGCACGAGGCTGTCGCGCGCAATGCCGGCGCGCGTGGCGATTTCCAGCGTGCGGTCGAAGAAGGCGATCATGTCGGCCATGATATCGAGATTGGCGTCCACGCTTTCGCGATTATGCATGACGATGACGGGCACACCACGTTCGGCGACGAGTGGCGCCATGGCACTATCGCGCTGCAGGCCCCAGACGTCGTTGACGATGGCGGCACCCTGGTCGAGCGCCCAGGCCGCGATGCGCGCCTTGATGGTGTCGATCGATACCGGCAGTCCGAGTTTGACCACCGCCGGCAGCACCGGGGCAAGCCGCGCCAGTTCCTCGTCGGCCGAGACCGGCTGGGCACCGCCATAGGGCCGGGTCGATTCCGCGCCAATGTCGAGAATATCGGCGCCTTGCCCGGCCATGGCGCTGGCATGGGCGACGGCCTTGGCCGGGTCCACGAAGCGGCCGCCGTCGGAAAAAGAATCCGGGGTGACGTTGAGGATGCCCATGACCAGCGGCCGGCTGCAGGCCAAGAGCGCGGCAAGGCCACCGCCGGCCGGCTTGGACGCGGTCTTCTGCGTGTCGACGATGGTGGCGGTTTCTGACATGCCGGTCGCTTTGCGCGGTCGGCGGGGGGCTGTCAAGCGCACCCGCCCTTTTCGCGCGTGCGGGGCAAGGCAGCCATTCAATACGTTATCTTCAGTGGCAACTTCTTGGCGCCTTCGATCCAGCGCGCCACCGCCGCTTCCGACGGTACCAGGCGCACGCGCCGGCGCTGTTTGTTGGCCTCGGCCATGGCTTTCGCGAGCTTGTCTGCATTGCGGTGCCTGAGTTCGCGCACGGTGTCGACTCCGGCGGCCTGCAACAGCTCGCAGTATTCCTTGCTGACGCCTCTGATGCGCATGCGGTCGGCGCAATTCGCCCAGCAGAGCAATTGCTTGACGTCGAAGCCGGTTTTTTCCGCGAGCAGCTTCCGGTTCTTCACGGTGCTGGCCGCTTCCAGCAGGGCGCCGGTCGAGCGAACGCCAGCCTTCTTAAGGCGTGCGGCCACCTCTCGGTCGATGCCCACAATATGGGTGATCGGATAGCGCATGCGCGATTCCTCGTCGCCGCTTGGGTTTGTGCAGGAAGGTCGCCGGTTCAGACGAACTGGCTCAAACCCGGTATGGCGCCAACGATCTCGCCGATGGCGTCTTCGCCCGCTTTTTCACGGGCATAGCCGATGACTTCGTGGGTGAGGCCCTGTACCTGGGTCATACTGAGGCCGGCCGCCATCATCTTGGCGCCGGCGCCCATAATCCCGCCCATAGCAAACATGCCGCCGCCGGGATTGCTACCTTCCTGCGCTTCGATCAGCGCTTGCGCGCCGGGCATGCGATCGATCAATGCCTGCACTTTGTCGGCAGGACCCTCTTTGCGCAGGAAATCGAAGATAATACCGACGGCTTTTTCCGCAGCCGCCTGCTCAATGCCAACATTGGCGACGAGCCGCGCGATCAATTCATCCATGATCCCCTCATCTCCCGCACTGGCGGCGG
>JAKAMD010000113.1:7036-9410 GCA_021823875.1 Pseudomonadota bacterium
TGGCGGCGGGTTTGAAACATATTGGCGGTCGCCAGTAAAGAACACAAGCAGCCGCTTTCTGGGTCAATTGCTCAGTTGGCGTAACGTGACGATGCGCGTCATTCAAGCCGAAACATCGCCGAGCGGCCCAAATAAGATTTCGCTCTTGCGAGAACAAGCGGCGGCTTACCACCAAATCGGTGGTGGTGTTCGTCTGTGCCTGCAAAGTTTGGGAGACCATCTCAAGATACCTTCGTCATAGCGACGGCGTTACGAATAGTCGCTTTTTCAGGAGGTTCCAGCATGCCTCTCGCCAATGCTTTACGATTGTTGACCCAAATGCGGAAAATCATAGCGATTGGCGCAGGCGAGCCGGCGCAGGCGATAATTTATGTCTCTTGATTGCCCGAACGGGCGGCATGGACGCATTGGCGTTCGTTGCCATGACGCCGCGGCTTTACCGGCGACAAGCGTCGAGCGGCAGCCGGTAACCGCGACGGAGGCGATTGCGTATAAACGAGCCGTAATGACGCGGGCTGGCTGACCAGTGCCAAAGCGCCTTTTCAGCCCGCATGATGGTTGATAGGTTGCCCCTTCAGCCCAGCGCATGATCCCGAAAAGTGGGAACCGGTTTTCGGGAAAGTTTATGCGTCATTCCAGGAGCGAGCCCCCCATGAGCACACTCGACGCGGTGTTGAGCCGCATCGATCAGGATTTCGACCAGAGCATCGAACGGCTGTTTGCGCTGCTGCGTATCGCCTCGGTGTCGACCGACCCGGCCTTTAAGGATCAATGCCGGGCCGCCGCCGAGCATGTGGCAGCCGATTTGCGCTCGATCGGCTTCGAGGCCGGTTTGCGCCCAACCGAGGGCCATCCGGTGGTTGTGGGCAAGGCCAAGGGCGGCGCCGGACCGCGCGTGCTGTTCTACGGCCATTACGACGTGCAGCCGGTCGATCCGCTCAGCCTATGGAAGACACCGCCGTTCGAGCCGCGTATCGAGACGCTGCCGGACGGGCGCAAGATCATCGTGGCGCGCGGGGCCTGCGACGACAAAGGCCAGGCCATGACCTTCATCGAGGCCTGCCGCGCCTACAAGGCGGTGACCGGCAAGCTGCCGCTGTCGATCACCACCATGATCGAGGGCGAGGAGGAATGCGGCTCGGAGCACCTGTTCAAATTCGTGCGCGACAATGCCGAGGAGTTCAAGCTCGACCTGGCGCTGGTCTGCGATACCGCCATGTGGAACCAGGACACGCCGGCGGTCACCACCTCGCTGCGCGGGCTGGTCTATGAAGAGGTCAAGGTCACCTGTGCCGACCGCGACCTGCATTCCGGCCTGTTCGGCGGCGCGGCGCAGAACCCGTTACGGCTCATGGCCAAGATCCTGGGCGCCCTGTGGGACGACAATGGCCGCGTCACTATTCCCGGCTTCTATGACGGCGTGAAAGAGCTGCCGTCCGACATCAAGGCGGATCTCAAGGCGCTCAACCTGACGGAGCAGCAATTCCTCGGCCAGGTGGGCTTGAAACATTCCGCCGGCGAAAAGGGCCGGCTGGTGCTGGAGCAGACCACCACGCGCCCGACCGCCGAGATCAATGGCATCATCGGTGGCTATACCGGCGAGGGCGCCAAGACGGTGATCCCGGGCGAGGCGATCGCAAAGGTTTCGTTCCGCCTGGTCGGCGCGCAGGACCCGGTGAAGGTGTGCGACGCCTTCCGTGCCTTTGTGCGCGAGCGCATGCCGGCCGACTGCAAGGTGGAATTCGCCAATTTCGGCCTGGCGCCGCCGCTGCAACTGTCGTTCGACAATCCGGCGCTGACCAAGGCGCGCACGGTGCTGGCCGAGGAGTGGGGCCACAAGGCGGTGGCGGTGGGGGCCGGCGGCTCGATCCCGATCGTCGCCGACTTCAAGCAGGTGCTCGGCATGGATTCGCTCCTGGTCGGCTTCGCGCTCGACGACGACCGCGTGCATTCGCCGAACGAGAAATTCGACCTCAAGTGCTTCCACAAGGGCATCCGGAGCTGGGCGCGCATCCTGGATGCGCTGGCGCAGTGAATGTCATTCCGGGGCGCGGGCTTTAGCGCGCGAACCCGGAATCCAGAACAACAAAGACAATGAACGGCCCTGGATTCCGGGTCCGCCGCTTGCGCGGCGTCCCGGAATGACGAATTAAGAGACCGCATGGCTCCACCCCTCCTGCAACTCAAAGAAATCGCCCTGACCTTCGGCGGCACCCCGCTGCTGAGCGGAGCGGAATTGTCCGTGTCTGCCGGCGAGCGTGTCTCGCTGGTGGGTCGCAACGGCTCGGGCAAGTCCACACTGCTCAAGATCGCGGCCGGGCTGGTCGAGCCCGACCGCGGCGCGGTGTTCGTGCAGCCGGGCGCGGTGGTGCGC
>JAKAMD010000114.1 GCA_021823875.1 Pseudomonadota bacterium
GGGCCCGTGCCGCTAATAATACCTGCAAGCGCTGAGGCTTGCGGAGAAATGGACGGTTGATGCAGCGGGACAAGGTGAAAACGGCGGCTCCTACGGGCGCGGCCGACGCCGACAGGGCAGTGATCGACAGCTATGTGCTCGACGATCAGGTCGGCTTTCTCATGCGGGTGGCCACGCAGCGCCACACCGCGATCTTCGCTGCGCGCATGATCGAGGGGCTGACCCCGACCCAATTTTCCGCGCTCGCCAAGCTCTATACGGTCGGGCCTTGTTCGCAGAACCATCTCGGCCGCCTGATATATCTCGACGCCGCCACCATCAAGGGCGTGGTCGACCGGCTGGGTGCGCGTGGCTTCATTACCGCGCTGGCCGATCCCAAGGACCGGCGCCGGCGCGCGGTCGCGCTGACCGAGCGCGGCCGCGAGGTCATCGAGGCGGCCATCAAGGTGGCGACCGGCATCACCGCCGCCACGCTGGCGCCGCTGACGCCGGACGAGCAGGCCGCGGTGGTGAGGCTTTTGCGGAAACTCGGCTGAGTTATTTGCCACTCATCGTGCCGGCCGGTTGCCGCGCATCTGTTGCGCCGCCGCGCGCACCGCCTTGACGATGTTCTGATAGCCGGTGCAGCGGCAGAGGTTGGACGACAAGACGTCGAGCAGATCATCGTCGGATATATCGGGCTCGCGCTCCAACACGCCGACCGCCAGCATCAGGAAACCCGGCGTGCAGAAGCCGCATTGCAGGCCGTGGTGTTCCATGAAGGCCTGCTGCAGGGGATGCAGCGTATCGCCGTCCGCCAGGCCTTCGACGGTGCGGATGCTCTTGCCGTCCGCCTGTACGGCGAACATCAGGCACGCACGCACCGGCTCGCCGTCGACCAGCACGGTGCAGGCGCCGCAGGCGCCATGCTCGCAGCCGAGATGCGTGCCGGTCTGCCCGCAATCCTCGCGGATGGCGTCGGCCAGCGTGCGGCGCGGCTCGACCGCAATGGCGTAATCGCGGCCGTTGATGTGAAGCGTGATGGCGGTTTTTTCGCTCATACGCCGCCTTTCTCCGCTCCCCACAAGGGGGAGGGCGAAGAAAGATTGCGCAACGCCGCGCGGATGCGCTGCGGCGTTGCTGGTATTTCATCGATGGTGACGCCGAACGCCACAAGCGCATCGTTGATCGCGTTGATCACCGCCGCCGGCGCGCCGATGGTGCCACCTTCTCCCAGGCCCTTCGCCTCGGTGACCGAATTGGGGCTCGGCGTCGTCAGATGATGCATGTCGATTTCCGGCACGTCGCGCGCGGTCGGTGGCAGGTAATCGGCCAGCGATGCGGTGAGGATCGTGCCGGTATCGTCGTAGATGATCTCCTCCAGCAGCGCATTGCCGATGCCTTGCGCCACGCCGCCGTGCACTTGGCCGTCGGCGATCATCGGATTGATGATGCGGCCGGCATCCTCCGCCACCAGGAATTTCTCGATCTTCACCTGTCCGGTTTCGATATCGACCTCGACGATGGCGACATGGCAGGCATTGGAGAAGGTGCCAGGCGGATCGTAGAAGCCCTCGTCGGTGAGGCCGGGCTCGATGCCGTCGTAAAGATGGCTCTGTGTATGGGCCTCGTGCGCGAGTGTCGCGATCGGCACCGAACGGTCGGTGCCGATGACCTTGGCGGTGCCATCTTCCAGCACGATGTCGTGCGGGGCGGCTTCCAAGATGTGGCTGGCGAGTTTGAGTAACTTGGTGCGCACCTTGCGCGCCGCGATCAGCGTGGCGCCGCCGGAGATCACCAGCGAGCGGCTGGCGAAAGTGCCCCAGCCATAAGGCGCGCGGTCGGTGTCGCCGTGCACGACCTTGATCATGTCGGGGCTGATGCCGAGCTCGTCGGCGACGATCTGCGCCAGCGTTGTGCGCAGGCCCTGGCCGTGCGGCGAAGCGCCGATGCGCGCCTCGACGAGGCCGGACTGATCGACCGAGACGACCACCGTCTCCCAGCCGGGCGTGATCGCCATGCCCCGTTCGACAAAGGTCGCGGTGCCGTAACCGGTGCGCTCGCAGAAGGTGGCGAAGCCGATGCCGAGATGACGGCCTTGCGCGCGCGCTTCGCTCTGGCGGGCCCGGAAAGCGGGCAGGTCGATCGCTTTCGCCACCACGTCCAAAGTCTGCCTGTAGCTCGCCTCGTCCAACTCGAGCCCATAGGCGGTGGTGTAGGGGAAGCGGTCGACCAGGTTGCGGCGGCGGATCTCGACCACGTCGAGCCCGAATGCCGCCGCCGCCTTGTCCATCAGCCGTTCCAGCCCGAAGGCGTTCACCGGACGCGACACGCCGCGATAGGGCGCGATGGTGCAGGTGTTGGTGACGACGCCGCGCGCGCGGCATTCGTAGTGGCGAAAATCGTAGGGGCCGGGCAGTTCGGCCATGGCCATCAGCGGCTCGATCCCGGCGGTGGTGGGGAAGCAGGAATAGGCGCCGACATTGGCGATGATATCGGCTTTGAGCGCGATCAGCTTGGCGTCGGCATCGAAGGCGCCGGCGAGGGTGAGGTACTGGTCGCGCGCATGGAAACCTGCGATCAGGTTTTCGCGCCGATCCTCGCGCCAGGCGAACGAACTCTTGTATTGGCGCGCCAGCCACACCAGCAGCACATATTCGGCGGCGAGCGACATCTTCTGCCCGAAGCCGCCGCCGACATCGGGCGCGATCACGCGCAGGTCGCTTTCCGCCATGCCGATGAGGTCGGCGATTGCCGTGCGCATGAGATGCGGCATCTGCGTCGCGCAGGTCAGCGTGATGCGGCCGCTTGCGGCGTCATAGGCGGCATGGCCGCCGCGCGGCTCCATCGGCGTGGCGTTCTGCCGGTGCGAACGCGCCTCGACCGTGACGATTCTGTGTGCGCGCGCCCAGGCGGCGTCGAAACCGTCGGTCTTGTGCGCGCCTTCCACGATCACATTGCCGGGCACCGTGGCGTGTACCTGCGGCGCATCGGCAGCGAGCGCGGCGCGTCCATCGACGATAGCGGCGGTTTCATCAATGGTGAGCACGACCGCGTCGGCGATGTCTTCGGCTTCCTGCTCGCTCGCCGCCACCACGGCGGCGACCGGCTCGCCCACGAAGCGCACCACACCGTCCGCCAGGATCGGCTGCGCCACCGGCTTGTAATTGAACTTGTGCAGCAGGGGCGCGATTGGCTTTACGCTCGCCAGATTGGCGGCGGTGATGACCATGGCGCTTTCGGGCGCGCCGATCTTCACGATCCTTCCGGCGGCGACTGGGCTACGGACGAAACGCACCCAATGCGCGGCGGCCAGATCGCCAGTGAAGTATCCGCGGCCAGTCACCAGCGCGGGATCTTCCAACCGGCGGATGGAGCGGCCGACCCAGCTCATGCCCTTGGATTGCGTGCTCATCGCATTATCCGTTTGCGCGTGATCTTGTCCGAAAACCGGTTCCCACTTTTCGGGATCATGCGCTCTGCTCCAGCGCGCGCCGCACCACCGCGCGCACCAAATCGCGCCGGTAATCGGCGGAGGTCTGGTGATCCTCCATGGCCTCGACTGCTTGCGCGGCCGCTTCGGCGGCGGCGCGGAAGACGGTGTCGCCGGGGGCTTGGCCGGCGAGCACGGCTTCCGCTTCCGGGATACGACGCGGCGATGGTTCGGCTCCGCCCACGCCGAGGTGCACATCGGTCATCTTGCCGTCTTGCAGGCGATAGACGGCGAGCGCGGCGCTCATGGCGAAATCGCCGGCGCGGCGGCTGAACTTGTTGAAGCCGAAACGGGTATCGGGCGCCAGCAGCGGCAGCCGCACCTCGGCCAGCAATTCGTCCTCGGCGAGCGCGGTCGTCATGATGCCCTGGAAAAAGTCGCGCGCCGCGATCGTGCGTGCGCCGCGCGTGCTGTGCGCCACCAAGGTGGCGTCGAGCGTCGCCGCCACCAGGCACCATTCGGCAGACGGATCGGCATGCGCCAGGCTGCCGCAGAAGGTGCCGCGTAGGCGGATCGGATAATGCGCGATCGCCCGCGCGACCGCGGCGAGCAGGTGCCCGAGCGGATTGTCGACTACCGGCTTATGAAAAGCGGCGTGGCGCACCAAGGCGCCAATGCGCAGCATCTTGCCGTCATTGGACATGCGGCCGAGCTCGGCGATCTCGTTGATATCGACCAGATGGGCGGGCTTGGCCAGCCGGAACGCCATGATCGGCACTAGGCTCTGCCCGCCGGCCAAGACGCGGCCTTCCTCGGCGGCGACTGCGCCCAATATCCGGACCGCTTCATCGAGTGTCTTGGGGACGTGCCGAATGAACGGTGCGGGCTTCACGCGCGAGGGGTCTCCGAAATCGCCGGCATGCTAGCGATGCCGTTTCGGCGAAGTCAACGCGAAGTGGTGCGTTCTTGTGGGCGCAGACTCAGGCGTCGACCGGCTTTTTCTGGACTTGTTTCTGGGTGACGCGCGGCAGGGTTTCTGGTCCCAGCACGCCGAAGGAGAAATAGAGCTTGATCAGCGCGTCGGCGTCCATGTCGGGAGCGGGAATGACGGCGGATTTCGACACCAGCACCAGCCCGCCCCAGGCCGGCAAGGGCGAGGTCGGCAGGTAGACCAGGAGGCGCGGCTCGCCGGCCACCTCGAAAGTCTGGTTCGAGGCGAGGAACGCCGGCACGTCGACGCCCTGCTCGCCGCCCAGCCGGCACATGACGACCGGCAGGCCGGTGAGGTCGGCATCGCGGCGGGCGAACATCCGCACCACCTGCGACACCGGCCGGTAGACCGCGCGGAACACCGGCACCTTGGTCAGCATGTCGTCCAGCGCGTGCTGTAGCGTGCGCTGCGCCTGGGTGCGCACGGCAAGCCCGAGCAGCCACAGGATGAACAGCATCAGGATGGCGCCGATCAGGAAAGCCGCGTATTCGCGCTGCGGGCCGACGAAGGCCTCGCCGCCGCTGGTCAAGAGATCGCCGAACCAGGTGCCGGGGCCGAAGGCCGCCACCAGCCAGTTGATGCCCCAGCCGATGATCAGGATGGTGAGCAGGAAGGGCAATACGACCAGCGAGCCGGCAACCAGATTGCCGATGATGCTCGTGCGCCAGATTCGCCGCAGAACGGGATGCATTGAGGGACCACCTCGGATTTCAAATGTGGCACGCCCCGGCAGCCTCATGATAACGCGCCGGCGGCCATTTTGGCGACGCCGGCCGGACCGGCAAATATTTATTTGAAATCGGGCCCCCGGTTATCATATGCCGGTTACAGAATATTAATGTCGGGGAGAGCCGGGAATGCACTCGACACGATGGATCGCCCATGCCTGCCTGGGGCTTGGGCTTGTTGCTTTCATGGCCGCGCCGGCCATGGCTGCCGATAAGGCGCGGCCGGATAAGGTCGCCTTCTATTTCGCCGCCCATGAGGACGACTGGCAGCTCTTCATGAATCCGTCGGCTTTCGACGACGTGATCAACGGCGCGCGCAAGACCGTGTTCGTGCATGTCACCGCCGGTGATGCCGGGCTCGGCATGGGCAGCGGCGGGCGCAAGTTTCCCTTCTATCTCGCGCGCGAGAACGGCGCCGAGACCGCGATCCGCTTCATGGCCGATGCCGATACCAGCCCGGCGATCGAACGTGAACAGCACATGGTGTTCAACGGCCATTCGATCTATCGCGTCGCCTACCGCAATACCGTCAGCTATTTTCTGCGCGTGCCGGACGGCAATCCGCAGGGCAGCGGCTATTACGAGACCGGCTACGAATCGCTCAAGCGGCTGGCGAATGGCGACAACACTCTGTTGGCGGCGATCGACGGCTCGACCGTCTACAGCGGCTGGAACGATTTTGTCGCCACGCTGCGCGCCATCGTCAGCTATGAGCGCGGCAACGCGGAGCTCATCCAGATCAACGCCGCCGAGCTCGACGCGCACATCAACCCCAACGATCATTCCGATCATCTGATGACCGCCCAGGCGGCATATGCGGCGGTGCGCGGCATGTCTTGCGTGCGGCTGGTTTCCTATGTCGACTATGCCAGCATGAACCTGCCGCCCAATCTCAACGCCGAGCAGCGCGATCTGGAAAGCTCGGTGTTCGCGGTGACGCTGGCCGGCATATTGGCGCTCGACCATCGTGTCTCCTGGCATCATTACGACGGCCATTTCGTCGGCCGGAACTATTTCCGCGTGGTGCAGGAGGCGGCCGGCTGCGGCCACGAAACCACCGTGATGGCGACGGCAAGGCATTAATTTTCCGTCATTCCGGGGCGCGGCGCTTTCCGCCGTGCCGCAATGACGGGTCGGGTTGACCCAGATCAATATGCGGCCGCCATCTTGCGGTAGTTTTTGACTGCCGCGGTTTCCGCTCCTACCATTAAATGATGACCATGCGTTACGCCGAGGTGCCGGCGGCCTTGCAGCTGGGCCCCGCCGGGACCGCCGGCGCGGCGCGGGTCGTGTCGGTCGACGCGCTGCGCGGCTTCAACATTTTCTGGATCATCGGCGGCGACGGCGCGATCTACGCGCTCGACCGGGTGCTGCAGCACAAAGGTTCGCTCGCCGCGGCGGTCGGCGGCTTCCTCGGCGCCCAGATGACCCACTCGCCCTGGGAAGGCTTCCGCTTCTACGATTTCATCTTCCCGTTGTTCCTGTTCGTCATCGGCGTGTCGATCGTGCTTTCGCTGACGCGGTTGGTGGCGCGCGAAGGCACGGCCAAGGCGCATGGACGGGTCTTACGCCGCGCGCTGCTGCTCTATGCGCTCGGCATCATCTTTTATGGCGGCTTCAAGGGCGCTTTCGACGACATCCGGCTGGTCGGCGTGCTGCAACGCATCGCGATCTGCTACCTGTTCGCTTCGCTGATGTTCCTGAATTTCAACGGGCGCGGATTGGTTGCAGCTTTCCTTGCGCTGCTCATCGGCTATTGGGCGCTGATGATGTTCGTGCCGGTGCCGGACCTGGGCGCAGTCTTCCTCTTGCCTAATGCCAACCTCGCCGACTGGATCGACGTGAATTATCTGCCCGGCCGGCTGTGGGACAAGACGCGCGATCCGGAAGGCCTGCTCGGCACCTTGCCGGCGATCGCGAGCTGCTTGGCCGGCGTGTTCGCCGGCCTGCTGTTGCAGGATGCCCGCGTCGCGCCGCAGCGCAAGGTGCTGTGGCTGATCGGCGGCGGCGCGTTGTGCGTGGTGGCGGGCGAAATATGGGGCCTGTGGTTCCCGGTGATCAAGCCGATCTGGACTTCGTCTTATGTATTGGTAGCGGCGGGCTGGAGCGCGATCCTGCTCGGCGCGCTCTATCAGGTGATCGACCTGTGGGGCTACCAGCGCTGGGCGACGATCTTCGTGTGGATCGGCGCCAACGCCATCACACTCTATTTCATCAACGGCGTGGTCGGCTTTGAGCCGTTCGCATTGCGCTTCGTCGGCGGCGATATTGCGCGTTTCTTCGACGCCGCGCTGACGCCGGGTGCCGGCTCTTTCATTGCGCACCTTGTCGGGCTCGGCTTCGCCGTGGCGCTCGCCGGCTACCTCTATAAGCGCAAGATCTTCCTGCGGGTCTAGCTGCCGACCTTCAATTCCGACACCAGCGCGCGCAGGGCGGCGACGGTGGATGGCGCCACCAGCCGTCCGGTGCGCGGATTGGCCGAGGGCACGCCCTCGATAGTCATGGTGAAGCGCGCGGCTTCCGCCTCGACCGTGATGGTGTGGGTGTTGCGGGTGACGGTCGGGTCGGCCCAGATTTCCAGCCGCGTGCGGTCGGGTCCGATGCCGGCAAGACTGAGCGCCGCCGCCACATTGACATTGGTGGGAAAGCCACGCGCGCCCTCGCGCGCCGGGCCTTCGAACACTTTCAGCGGTTCCGTCAAACCCGCGAGTGAAATGGCGCGCTCGCGCAGATAGGGCGCGCCTTCAAGCCCGGCCGGCGGCTTGCGCGTGACCATGGTGACCGCATGCACGGTGCCTTCGGCCGCGGCGCGCACGGCGTCGAGCCCGAGCAGCGCGCCGCTCGGCACCAGGACGCGCGCGCCTTTCTCCTTGGCGCGCGCGATCAGGTCGTCGTTGTCGAGCAGTTGCGCAACCGACAGCGGCATGAACAGCCGGCCCTTGTCGATGGCGCTGATCGCCACGTCGCGGAACAGCGCAGGCGGTAGGCATTCCACCACCACATCGCAATCGTCGGCGAGCTCGATGGCGGCGCGGAAGGCGACCGTTTCGAGAGCGGGAAGCGCGCGCAGGGCTTTGGTCTTGTCACGCACGGCAACGGCGCCCAGCGTCAGGCCGGGCACGCCCTCGATGAGGCGCTGCGCCACCTCGAGCCCAACCGCGCCGAGTCCGGCGATGCCGACACGCAAGGGAAGCTGGGCCATGCTACGCTCCGTGGGTTCAGCGCCAATCAGCGAGGCGCCAGCCGTCGGCGGTAAAGCGCACGTTGAGGCCGGCGGCCTCGATGCGCTCGCTGGGTGCCGCGCTGATACCCCAATGGTCGAGCTGGCCTACCGGCCAGTTCCATTGGTCCGCCGTCTTGGGGCGGTGGCTGGCGTCGACTTGCTGCATCTCGGCGGTGAGTTCGATTGGCAAATTTTCCGGGCCTAGGAAATAGCAGAACACGTTGTTGCCCGGCCCGTGCCGGCCCGGCCCCCATTCGATGCCGTGGCCATCGAGCCGCAAGCGGCCGGCGCCGCGCATCACCGATTCGAGATCGGGCGCCTCGAAGGCGATGTGGTTGAGCGTCGGTCCGCCGCTGTTGCCGATCACCACGCTGTGGTGGTCGCTGTTGCAGGAGAGGAAGCGCAGCCGCCGCGTGGTGTCGGTCAAGGTGAAACCGAGCGCGTCGCGATAGCAGCGGAAGGTAGCATCACTGTCGCCGGTATTGAGATTGATGTGCGAAATCTTGCGCAGGCGGTCGGGCGCATCAGCTTTGTCGGCATGATCTTCGACGCCGCAGACCACCGCGGCGTTGCGGCCTTCCGGGTCCTTGAAGCCGAAACCGTAAGCGCCGTGCGGCTGGCGCAAGGGCGCCGGCGTCTCGACCTCTTTGAGGCCATGCGCGAGAACCTGCGCATGCAATGCATCGACGGTGGCGCGGTCGGCAGCGTCGAACACCATGCGCACCACGCAAGGGCGCGGCGCCTTGTGCAGCGCCAGGATGTGATGGAAGGCGCCGGTGCCGCGCAGATAATGCACGCTGCCTGTTTCGCCGACATAACCGAGCTTCCAGATCTCGGTGAAGAAGCGCAAGGAGCCTTGCGGATCGGCGAGGCCGACCTCGACGCTGCGCAGCGCGCGGACTTTCGCGTTGCTCATACATTTACCCCCAGGAAGCGCGC
>JAKAMD010000115.1 GCA_021823875.1 Pseudomonadota bacterium
AGCAGATGAACGCCAGCAAGCCGAAATTCGTCTACGTGACCTATATCGCCTCGACGCCGGAGAAAGTCTTCGCGGCGCTGACCTCGCACGAAGCGACCCGAAAATTCTGGTTCGGCAATGCCGCGACCTCGGACTGGAAGGAGGGTTCGCCGATCGCGTTTCACCGCGACGGCAAATTGATTATCCAGGGCACGATTCTCGAAAACGATCCGCCGCGCCGGCTGTCCTATACCTTCCACTCGATGCACGAGCCGTTCAACGGCAGCGAAAAGCCCTCGCGGGTCGTCTTCGAACTCGAGCCGCAGAAGGATCAGGTCAAGCTGACCGTGATCCACGATGACTTTGTGGACGATAGCAAGGTGTTCCCGGCCATCAGCAATGGCTGGCCGCTCGTTCTCTCCAGCCTCAAGAGCTATCTGGAGACCAACCGCGTTTTGCGCGCGCCCTGGTACGAAAAGCAGGAAGCGCCTGCTTCGTGACGGGCCGTTTTCGCCACGTTGGACGAGAAGGGTGGTACCGACACGGCGGCCGTTTCGACCGCAAGTGCATTCCGTATCGATACGCAATAAAATCAGGGAAGCGACAACGACCATGCCTGACATCATGCATAGCCTGAAAATCCAGACGTCGCCCGATCGAGTCTATCAAGCGATCACCACGGCCGAGGGGATTCGAAGCTGGTGGACCCGCGACGCCGCGCTCGACCCATCGGTCGGCGGCGCCGGCGAATTCGGCTTCTACGGTCGTCGCTTCGTGGCCAAGGCGGTGGTTGACGAGCTTGAACCGCAGGCGCGCGTAAAATGGCGGGTCACCAATTCGGCGTGGCCGGGTGACATCATTGAGTTCGACTTGAAGCCCGAGGCCAAGCATACGCGCCTTACGTTTGCCCACCGCGGCTACGCAGAAGCCGATCAGAAATACGCCAGCGCGACGACGCGTTGGGGCTTTTATCTTCTCAGCCTGAAACAGTACCTGGAGACCGGCAAGGGCAGCCCGAACCCAGACGATGTTGACCTCTGACAAGAGGTGCGCTCTCGCTCGCTCCTCAGCTCAGGTCGTTTGGTGCGGGAACGAGCAGCAGCGCGTGGCCCGCGGAGCGCCTAAGCGCTCGCCGCATCGAGCGCCGCGGTGTCCTCGGGCGTGAGCTTGATCGACGGCGCCTTCAAGAGCTCGTCGAGCTGCTGCACGGTGGTAGCGCTGGCGATCGGCGCGGTCACGCCCGGCCGTGCGATCAGCCAGGCGAGCGATACTTGCGCCAGCGTCGCGCCCTGGCGCGCCGCCACCGCATCGAGCGCAGCCAGAATGCGCAAGCCGCGCTCATTCAGATACTGCTTCATGCGGCCGCCGCGCGCGGCGCTCTTGGCCGTGTCGGCCGCCGTGCGGTACTTGCCGGTGAGGAAGCCGGCGGCGAGCGAGTAATAGCTGATGACGCCGATCCCCTCGCGCGCGCAGAGCGGCAAGTAGTCGTTCTCGAAATTCATCCGGTCGTAGAGATTGTAGAGCGGCTGCAGGCTTTCGTAGCGCGGAATGCCGAGCCGCTTGCTGGCGTCGAGTGAGGCCGTCAGCCGCGCCGGCGTGAGATTGGAAGCGCCGATCACCCGCACCTTGCCCTGCCGGATGAGCGCGGCATAGGCCTCCAGGGTCTCCTCGACCGGGGTCGCCTCGTTGTCGAAATGGGTCTGCATCAGATCGATGCAGTCGATCTGCAGCCGCTTCAGGCAGCCCTCGGTGGCGCGCAGGATGTAATCTTTGCTGACGTTCTTGCCTTCGCCCATGTCGTTGCCGACCTTGGTGGCAATGACGACACGGTCGCGCTTGCCGCTCTGCTTGAGCCAGTTGCCGATCACGGTCTCCGACTCGCCGCCTGTGTGTCCCGGCGCCCAGCGCGAATAGCTGTCGGCGGTGTCGATGGCGTTGAAGCCGGCGTCGAGAAAAGCGTCGAGCAGCTTGAACGAGCTCGGCTCGTCGACGTTCCAGCCGAAGACATTGCCGCCCAGCATCAGCGGGGCGATGCGCAGATGGGAGCGGCCGAGTTGACGGAGTTCCATGACGTGTAATCCAAAAAATACGGCGTCAGGCGCGGGCTTGACCCGCGCATCCATGAAGACGTTCAGCGCGTGCCAGCCTCACGTAAGCCCTTCTTCGATGAAGCGCATCATGGATGGCCGGGTCAAGCCCGGCAATGACCAGTTGGCAGGCGTGGGCCTCACCGCAAGCTGGCGTTGATGGCCTCCAGCGCGGCCTGCCCGGGGCAGAGCTCCTTTTCGCTCAGGACATTGAGCGGGGTCTCGACCGTGTGCAGATGCGCGTGCAGGTCCTCCGGCTCGCGATCGACGTAAAGCAGGCCGGTGACGACCTGGCCCTTGGCGGCATGGTGCTGCAGGAAGCCGAGCGCGGCGGTACGGTCATGCACGTCGTAATCGGCGGCGAGCTTGCGCAGCGCCAGTCGCGAGCCGTCGTGCTGCTCCACCACTTCGACCGTGCCGGGCTCATATTTGACTTCGATCGGCATGCGGCTCGCCATGAAATCGAGTCGGTTCACCGCCTCGTTGTGCTCGCGCACGAAGTCGAAGCTCTTGGTCGAGCCGGCGTGGTTGTTGAAGGCGATGCAGGGCGAGATCACGTCGATGAAGGCGGCGCCCCGGTGCGCGATCGCCGCCTTGATGACGGGGACGAGCTGCTGCTTGTCGCCGGAGAAGGAGCGGGCGACGAAGCTGGCGCCGAGCTGCAGCGCCATCGCCACCAAGTCGATGGAATTGTCGGTGTTGGTCACGCCGCGCTTGGACTTGGAGCCGCGGTCGGCGGTGGCGGAGAACTGGCCCTTGGTCAGGCCGTACACGCCGTTGTTCTCGACGATATAGACCATGTTGACGGCGCGGCGCAGGCAATGCGCGAACTGGCCGAGGCCGATCGAGGCGCTGTCGCCGTCGCCCGAGACGCCGAGATAGATCAGGTCGCGGTTGGCGAGGTTGGCGCCGGTCAAGACCGACGGCATGCGCCCGTGCACCGAATTGAAGCCGTGCGAATTGCCGAGGAAGTAGGTCGGCGTCTTCGACGAGCAGCCGATGCCGGAAATCTTCGCCACACGGTGCGGCTCGATGGCCAATTCGAAGCAGGCCTGGATGATCGAGGCGGTGATCGAATCGTGCCCGCAGCCGGCGCACAGCGTCGACACCGAGCCTTCGTAGTCGCGGTGGGTGTAGCCGAGCGAATTCTTCGGCAGGTTGGGATGGTGGAACTTGGGCTTGGCGAGATATGTCATGAGGAAACCTTCGCCGGCTTGACCGACATTTGATCGATATGGTCGCCGATCGACTTGGCGATGAAGCGCGCGGTGATCGGGGTGCCGTCGTAATGCAGGATCGGCACCAGCCGCACCGGATCGATGCCGCATTCGTTGACGATCAGCGAGCGCATCTGCGCGTCGCGGTTCTGCTCGACCACATAGACGAAGTCGTGGTCGGCAACGAATGAGTTGACGCTGGAATGGAACGGGAAGGCGCGGATGCGCATGCGGTCGACCGCGTGCCCGCGCGCCTCGATCAGGTCGATCGCTTCTTCCATGGCCGGGGCGGTCGAGCCGAAATAGATCACGCCGTATTTGGTCGGCTTGTCCGCATTGGCGATCAGCGGGCGCGGCACCAGGTCCTTGGCGGTGTCGAATTTGCGGATCAGCCGCTGCATGTTGTCGACATAGGCCGCGCCGTCCTCGGTGTAGCGGGCGTAGCGGTCGCGCGAGGTGCCGCGCGTGAAGTAGGAGCCCTTGGTCGGATGCGTGCCCGGATAGGTCCGGTAAGCGATGCCGTCGCCGTCGACATCGAGATAGCGGCCGAAATCCTTGCCGGCCTCCAGTTCTTCGGCGGTCATCACCTTGCCGCGGTCATAGACGCGGCCGTCCTCCCATTGGAACGGGCGGCAGAGATGATGGTTCATGCCGATGTCGAGATCGAGCATGACGAAGATCGGCGTCTGCAGCCGGTCGGCGAGGTCGAAGGACAGCGCACTGAAGTCGAAAGCCTCGGTCGGGTCCTGCGGCAACAGCAGCACATGCTTGGTGTCGCCATGCGAGGCATAGGCGCAGGAAATGAGGTCGCATTGCTGGGTGCGCGTCGGCATGCCGGTCGAGGGCCCGGCGCGCTGCACATTGATGAGCACCGCCGGAATCTCGGCGAAATAGGCGAGCCCGATGAACTCCTGCATCAAGGAAATGCCGGGACCGGAGGTGGCGGTGAAGGCGCGCGCGCCGTTCCAGCCGGCGCCGATCACCATGCCGATGGAGGCGAGTTCGTCCTCAGCCTGCACGATGGCGTAGCGGGCTTCCTTGGTCTCGGGATCGACGCGCAGCTTGGCGCAATAGCGCGTGAAGGCATCGGCCACCGAAGAGGAGGGCGTGATCGGATACCAGGCGCAGACCGAGGCGCCGCCATAGACCGCGCCGAGGGCGGCCGCCGCATTGCCCTCGATGAAGATGCGATCGCCGACCTTGTCGGTTGTCTTCAGCTTCAGCCCGATTGGGCAGTCGAGATTGAGCGTGGCATGGTCGCGGCCGATATGCAGCGCCTTGAGGTTGGGCGCGATCAGCTTGTCCTTGCCCTTGTACTGCTCGGTGATGAGCTGCTCGACCACCTTGATGTCCATGTCGATGAGCGCGGTGAGCACGCCCAGATACATGATGTTCTTGAACAGCTGGCGCTGGCGGGCATCGGTATATTCGCGATTGCAGATCGCGGTCAGCGGCACGCCGATGACGGTGATGTCCTCGCGGAACTTGGAGGCCGGCAGGGGCCGGGTCGAATCGTAGAGCAGGTAGCCCCCCGGCTCGATCCCCGCGATGTCCTTGTCGAAGGTCTGCGGGTTCATCGCCACCATCAGGTCGGTGCCGCCGCGGGCGCCGAGATGGCCGGCTTCCGAAATGCGCACCTCGTACCAGGTCGGCAGGCCTTGGATGTTGGACGGGAAGATGTTGCGCGGCGCCGCCGGAATGCCCATGCGCAGGATGGCGCGCGCGAACAATTCGTTGGCGCTGGCGGAGCCAGAGCCGTTGACGTTGGCGAAGCGAACGACGAAGTCGTTTACGCGGCTGATCGGCGAGGCGGTCGGCATGAATTCCCTGCGTGGGTCATTTCCAGGAAGAATTTCTGCATGTCCCAGGCGCCGGTCGGGCAGCGTTCGGCGCACAGCCCGCAATGCAGGCAGACGTCCTCGTCCTTCACCATGGCGCGGCCGGTCTTGAGACCGTCCTGCACGTAAAGGGCCTGGGAGAGATTGGGCGATGGCGCGTGGAGGCGCGTGCGCAGATCGGCTTCCTCGCCGTTCTGCGTGAAGCTGATGCAGTCCATCGGGCAGATGTCGACGCAGGCGTCGCACTCGATGCACAGCGATGTGGTGAACACCGTCTGCACGTCGCAGTTCAGGCAGCGCCCGGCTTCCTGCAGGGCGAGCCGCTCGTCGAAGCCGAGCTCGACCTCCGCCTTGATGTCCTTGAGCGCCACCAGCTTGTCGCGCAGCGGCACCTTGTAACGGTGATCGGGCATCACCTCGTTCTTATAGCTCCACTCGTGGATGCCCATCTTCTGGCTCATCAGCGCGACCGCAGGCTGCGGGCGGTCCTTGATATCCTCGCCGTTGCAGAGCTTGTCGATCGACACTGCGGCCTCGTGGCCGTGCGCCACCGCCCAGATGATGTTCTTCGGACCGAAGGCGGCGTCACCGCCGAAGAACACCTGTCGGTGGGTGGAGGCCATGGTCTTCTCGTCGACGACCGGCAGGCCCCAGTCGTTGAACTCGATGCCGATGTCGCGCTCGATCCAGGGAAAGGCGTTCTCCTGGCCGACCGCCACCAGCACGTCGTCGCACGGGAAGTCGAGATCCGGTTCGCCGGTCGGCACCAGCTTGCGGCGGCCCCTGGCGTCGTATTCGGCCTGCACGATCTCAAAGCGCATGCCGACGAGCCGGCCGTTCTCGAGCAGGCACTCCTTCGGCACCATGTAATTGAAGATCGGAATGCCCTCGTGCTGGGCGTCTTCCTTTTCCCAAGGCGACGCCTTCATCTCGTCGAAGCCGGAACGTACCACGACCTTGACGTCCTCGCCGCCGAGGCGGCGGGCGGAGCGGCAGCAGTCCATCGCGGTGTTGCCGCCGCCGAGCACGAGCACGCGTTTGCCGATCTTGGTAGTGTGGCCGAACGACACCGAGGACAGCCAGTCGATGCCGATATGAATATTGGCGGCGGCTTCCTGGCGGCCAGGAATGTCGAGGTCGCGCCCGCGCGGCGCGCCCGAACCGACGAAGACCGCGTCCCAGCCTTCCGCCAGCAACGCCTTCAAACTGTCGATGCGATGTCCGCCGCGGAATTCGACACCGAGATCGAGGATGTAATTGCATTCCTCGTCGATGACGCTTTCGGGCAGACGGAACTTGGGGATTTGGGTGCGGATCATGCCGCCCGGTTTGGAGTCGCCGTCGAACACCACGCATTGGTAACCGAGCGGGGCGAGATCGCGGGCGACTGTCAATGAAGCGGGGCCGGCACCGATCAGGGCAACGCGCTTGCCGTTCTTGCGCGCGGCGGGCTTGGGCATGCGCTCGCGCACATCGTCCTTGTAGTCGGCGGCGACTCTCTTCAGGCGGCAAATCGCCACCGGCTCCTTTTCCACCCGCACGCGCCGGCAAGCGGGCTCGCAGGGGCGGTCGCAGGTGCGTCCGAGCACGCCCGGAAACACGTTCGACCGCCAATTGATCATGTAGGCATCGGAATAGCGGCCGGCCGCGATCAGCCGGATGTATTCCGGCACGGGCGTATGGGCCGGGCAGGCCCATTGGCAGTCGACCACCTTGTGGAAGTATTCCGGCGCGGCGATGTCAGTGTTCTTCATTGCTTCCTCAAAACGCGCTCCGCTACGCGGTCACTGTGGCGGTCCCGCGCCCCGGTGCAACGCTGACCTTTTGTCGCGGCTCGGATTAAAAAGCTATCGAATCCGTACACGATTTTAGTTTAGTGCAGCGTTAAACACCATCCACCCGCGAGGATGCCCAAGGGCATTCAAGCGTATGTGAACATTGTGTTTTCTCTCCTTGAAAATGGCGCCAACAAGGCACAGATCAGGGGCTTCGCATCATCCTTAAGGTCCATGAAACTCGTTCTTTTTGACTGCGACGGAACCCTGGTCGACAGCCAGCAGATGATCTGTGCTGCAATGCAGCAGGCCTATGCGGGCCAGGGTCTGCCGTGCCCCCCGACGCGCCGCCTGCTGGGCATTGTCGGCCTGTCGCTGGAGGAAGCCTTCCGCCGGCTCGCCGACGGCGCCGATCATCCGGTCGACGGCCTGATCGCCGGCTACCGGGAGGCGTTCTTTGCGCTGCGCGAAGCCGGCACACACGCCTCGCCGCTCTATCCGGGCGCGCGCGACGCCATCGAGACGCTGGCGCGCCGGCCCGACACCTTGCTCGGCATCGCCACCGGCAAGTCGCGCCGCGGCGTGACCGCGCTGCTGGCGGAGCACGATCTGACCGACCGCTTCGTCACCATCCAGACCTCGGACAGTGCCCCATCGAAACCGCATCCGGGCATGGTGCTCGAAGCGTTGCGCGAGACCGGCGTCGATGCCGCGGACACGGTGGTGATCGGCGATACCGCCTTCGACATGCAGATGGCGCGCGCGGCCGGCGCCCGGGGGATCGGCGTCGCCTGGGGTTACCATCCGGTGGCCGATCTGCACGCGGCCGGCGCCGCGCTGGTGGTGGATGAATTCGCGGCGGTGGCGCCGGCGCTGGAGCGCCTGTGGGAACCGGACGCGGTCGCCGCCGATGCGTGACATTTTCGAGGATATCTTCGCCAACCAGCCGCTCGATCCGACCGAGGCGGCGCGGCGCGCCATGCGCACGCCACGGCGCAAGCGCTTCTATGCCGAGGCCAAGGCCGGGCCGAAAGGCGAGGGCGGCTTCCCGGTGCTGCTCGACGGCAAGCCGGTGCGCACCCCGCTCAAGCGGCCGCTGGCCGCGCCGAACCGCGCGTTGGCCGAGGCGCTGGCGGCGGAATGGAATGCCCAGGAGAAAGAGATCGATCCCGCGCGCATGCCGCTGACACGGCTCGCCAACGCGGTGATCGACGCCGTGGCCGACACGCACGCGCCGGTCGCCGAGGAGATCGCCCAATATCTCGGCACCGATCTCGTCTGCTATCGCGCCGAGGCGCCGGCCGGTCTCGTCGCCCGCCAGGCCGAGGTCTGGGACCCGGTGCTGGCCTGGGCGCATGAGGCATTCGGCGCCCGCTTCATCACGGTGCAAGGAGTGATCCACGCCGCGCAGCCGCGCGAAGCCGTGGCCGCCGTGCGCGCCGCCATTCCCGCCGATCCCTGGCGGCTCGGCGCCGTATCTTCGGTGACCACGCTGACCGGTTCGGCGCTGCTGGCGCTCGCGCTCGCCGCCGGCACGCGCGATACGGAGGCGGTGTGGTCCGCCGCCCATGTCGACGAGGACTGGCAGATGGAGCAGTGGGGCCGCGACGAGATCGTGCTGGCCCGCCGCGCCTTCCGCTTCACCGAGATGCAGGCGGCGGCGACGGTGCTGGCCTTGCTGAATTCGTGATAGCCTCGCGCCCCGGCGCGGAATCGTCGCCACGGGGGCAAAGCGATGAAGATCACGCTCGATCTTTCCAAACTGGTCGAAGAGGGCAAGCTGACGCCGGCCGAGGCCGAGCGGCTGAAGACGCTGGCCTCGCACGAGCTCGGTTCGCTCGGCATCAATATCCTGATCGGTTTCGGTGTGGTCGCGGTCGCCAGTGGCGCGGTAGCGCTGGTGCCGTCGCCGGTGACCGCGATCGCGCTCGGCATCGCGCTGTTCGCCGGCGGCTGCGTCATCGCGTTCAACAAGGTGCAGCAGTGGCACGTGCTCGGCGACATCTGCCTGGTGGTCGGCGCGCTGATGTTCTGCGGCGGCGTGATCGCCTATGGTCAGGGCTCGCTCAATGCCATGCTGATCGTCACCGTTGCGCTGGCGCTCGCCGGCATCACGGCGCGCTCGAGCCTCTTGACCGTCTTCGCCGTATTGGCGGCGTCCGCCTGTCTCGGTGCACAGACCGGCTACAGCCACGCCATGTATTCGCTGGCGATCTTCGAGCCGACACTGACCGTCGTGCTGTTCGCTGCGCTCGCGCTGGCGACCTATCTGGCGTCAGCGCGTTTTCCGAGCGACTACGAGCGTATCGCCTTGGCGGCGGCGCGCACGTCGATCGTGCTGGTCAATTTCG
>JAKAMD010000116.1 GCA_021823875.1 Pseudomonadota bacterium
ATGAGGCTGCGATCTTCGCGCTGCTGGCGCTGGTGCTCTCGCTCGCCGCCGGCATCGGTTCGATCGTGGTCGTGCATCTCATGATTTTCCTGCAAGCGCGCGGCGTGGATGCGGCGGTCGCGGTGACACTCGGCACACTGTTCGGACCGGCGCAGGTCGGCGCCCGGGTGGTGGAGCGGCTGTTCGGCGGCCGCTACCATCCGATCTGGACCATGATCGCCGCCTGCACGCTGATGGCGGTCGGCCTGGTCATGCTGGCGGCGTCATTTCCGCTGTTGGCGCTGGTGATCCTGCTCTATGGCGCCGGCTATGGCATCTCCTGGATCGGGCGAGGCACCTTGCCGCTGGCGCTGTTCGGACCGGTGCGGTTTCCGCGCCTGATGGGCAAACTCGCGTTCCCGAGCCTGATCGTGCAGGCGCTGGCGCCGTCGGCCGGCGCAATGATGATCGAGGCGAGCGGCCCCAATGCCACCATCGCCCTGTTGACCGTGTTCGCGCTTGTCAATGTCGTCCTGATCGGCTTGCTCTGGTGGTTATGCCGGGTGCGGACTAGTGGTGCATGACCGCGACCGGCGGCGCTGGACCAGCGTGTTGGCTTGCTGGCGGTCCGACGGTCAAGGCCATCGCGAGCAGGGCCAAACTAAATGTGCCGATGGCAAAGCGGATGAGGATCATGATACGCCCTCATTTTTATTGATTTTGGGGCGCAATTAATGCTCGTTGCGCCGTGGGCGCCATGATGTGCGTCAAACGACAACGAATAGACCGACGATTGACTGGGGTGATACGCGATGATCTTGCCGCTGCAGATGCTCTATTTCGAGGACCTTTCGCTCGGTATGACCGAGACGCTGCGCAAGACCGTCGATTCCGCCGATGTGGTGGGCTTTGCCGAGGTCACCGGCGACCGCAATCCAATTCATCTGTCCGAGCATTTCGCCGCCAAGACGCCATTCGGCACCCGCATCGCCCACGGCCTCTATACCGCAAGCCTGATCTCGGCCGTGCTCGGCACGCGCCTGCCGGGGCCGGGCGCCGTCTACATTTCGCAGACGCTGCATTTCCGCGCGCCGGTCAAAATCGGCGACACGGTCGAGGTGAACGTTACCGTGGCGGAATTGATGCCGGAGAAATCGCGGGCGCGGCTCGCCTGCACCTGCAAAGTTGGCGACGAGATCGTGCTCGACGGCGAAGCCTGGGTGAAGGTGCCGTCGAAAGAGGCCGGCGGGCGCCCATTACCGCGGATCTGAGCGCGATTTTACCGCCATATCGCGCGTAATTTATTTCGACGAATTTGTTTCAGCGCAATGCGGCAATCGGCAACGGCGTTCAAGGTGCGCGCACGTCACAGGTGCGACGTCATGCCGACTCGATTGCCAGACAGGCCCGGCAACCACGCGATCGTTCCGCAGCGGACTCCTGACCGGCTTGCGATCGCGGCGCTTGCGATTGCGCTTTGCGGCCTTGCGCTGGCGGTCATTCTTTATCTCAGCGGCGGCGACCACTTCATCGCGACCTACTTTTTGTTCGTGGCGGCGGCAATCGCGATGATGTTGTTACGTTGGGACGTCGACCCGCATGCGCCGAATTGACGGCGCACCGAAAGCGATTTCATCCGCAACGAAGCCTCAGCTTCCCGGCCGCGGCGCGAAGAAGCAGCGTGGCGTGCCGTCCGGCCGCTTGCAGCGCCAATAGGCGCCGTCGGGAGAGGGCAGGGCTTGGCTGTAGGGAATGAGCTCCTGCACTTGTTGATGGACGGTCGGCCCGTCGAGGGCATCGCCAGTGATCGCTTGGCCATAGGTGACGGTGCCGGCGATCGAATAGCCGCCCTTGGTGGCTGTCACCGCGTTGGGCGAGACGACGCCGCAATCCTCGGCGCCGCAGCACCATTCTCCGGCGGGATTTCTATAGGCGCTGCGATTGATCCAGATATCGTGCGCGAGCGCGGCGGAACTGGCGAAGACGAGAACGAGCGCGAGCACAGGGCAGTTGAAAGCACGCAGCATCGGCGGTCTCCATCAAAGCCCCCCGGCGCGGCGTTTCGAATGCTTTTGGCTCCCCCTTCTCCCCCGAATAGGCCTGGCTGGTTGCGTTCCAGCATGGCTGAGTCCGACCCGCGATCTTGTGATCAATCGTGACGAATCGAGACGTGTAAGAAATGCTAGCACTTTCCGGGCCAAGACTTAGGTAGCACGGTGCGGATAGGGTCATGCAGCCACCATGGGGCGTGAAAGTGAAGCTTACTCATAGCGATAGTGTGGGGCAGGCGGGCCCGGTGTTGTTGGCGCCGGCTGACCATTGCACGTGCAGGTGCGTAACGATCGGGCCTATGCCGTGAGCAGGTCTTGGGAACTCTGGCGCGACAAGCGCGGGCGGCTGTCATGGCTGCGCATCGCCACTTTGGCCTTGCTGTTGTTTCCGCTCGCCAAGGCGCTGTTCGATGCCGATGCCATCATCCACGGCGCCCGGCCGCTCAACGACATGATCCATCGCGCCGGCTTTTGGGCGCTGGTGTTTCTTGGCGTCACGCTGGCGGTCACGCCGTTCCGGCATATCGCGCGCTACGGCCAACTGGTCGACGTGCGGCGCATGCTGGGCGTCGGCAGCTTCTGTTACATCGCTACACACCTGATGCTGTTCACGGCCGACCAGGGATTCAATCTCGGCAAGGTCGTGCACGAGATCACGCATCGCTGGTATTTGATCGTCGGCGGCACCGCCTGGCTCGGACTGGCGGTGCTCGCCATCACGTCAACCGACGGCATGCAACGCCGGATTGGCGGCATGCACTGGCGGCGATTGCATCAGCTCGTCTACGTCATCGCGCTGCTCGCGCTCATCCATTACTTCCAGCAGACCAAGGCCGACGTGACGGTGCCGGTGTTCGCCGCCAGTCTGTTCGGCTGGTTGATCGCCTATCGGGTTCTGGCGTGGTGGCGCGGCACCAACGAACTGTCGACGCTCTCGATCTTCGCATTGTCGGTCGTCGTATCCGCGCTCACATTCGCAGGCGAAGCGATCGGCATCGGCATCGCCTTTCATGTCTCGCCGCTGCGGGTGCTCGACGTCGCCTTCAATTTCCAGGCCGGCATCCGGCCCGGCTGGGAAGTGCTGGCGGCGGGGCTTGCGGTTACCGGGCTCGATTTCGTGCGCTCGCGCTGGAACGCACGCCGGCGCCGCCTGCGCGCGGTCGCCGCCGAGTAGCGGCTCAAATCTTTCGGCTGTCATAGGCCCAGTGCAGCAGCGCCTGGCGTTGCCGGCGCCGGCACAGCAGATCGCCCGGCTCGCAGTGCTTCTGGATTTGCCGCACATGGCGGCGGATCGCCTTCCAGCGTTTGATCTGGCGCGCGTCCTCTTCCGGTAGGCGCCGGCCCAGGTAATAGCGGCAGTACCACTGGAACCAGCCGCGCGGGTCGGCTGGATGGATCCAGCCTTTGCGCCGCCATTCCGACAGTGGCTGGCTGGCGTCGACGCCGAAGAAATTGAGCGCGGGGTCGCGCCCACGCGGCGACAATCTGGCGCGGGCGAACCAACTCTTGGGGAACTCGCGCTTACAATCGGTCATGTATTTGCCGCCGAACACACCGAGCCGCAGCATCTCCGCCGGCGTGAGCTCGGGCGTGAACTCGGGATCGAACCCGCGCCCGGCCGGGGCCGTTAGCATGTAGCGGTAGCCTTTCTGCATCTTGTCATTCACGGTGACGGTGCGCTTGCGCATGGCGAATCCGGGCCAGGGGTTGCGCCAAATCAACGCCGAATGGGCGCGGTATGTCTAGTCTGATCGTTGCAAGGAACGCGCGGCCCACCATGGCAAAGATCACCATCGTCGTCGGCCATCCGCATCACGGCAGCTACTGTCAGGCGCTGGGCGAAGCCTATTGGCGCGGCGCGCAAGCCGGCGGGCATGAGGCCAAGCTGTTCGTGCTGGCCGACATGGCCTTCGATGCCATCCTGCGCGAAGGCTATCACCGGCTGCAGCCGTTGGAACCCGATCTCGTTTCCGCGCGCGAGGCCTTTCTGGCCTGCGAACATGTGGTGTTCGTGTTCCCGCTCTGGTGCGGCGACATGCCGGCGATCATGAAGGGCTTCATCGAGCGCATCATGCAGCCGGATCTGCTGACCGTGCATGCTGCCGGTGGCCAGGGCGACTGGAAGATCTACAAGGGCAAGTCGGCACGCGTGATCATGACGATGGGCATGCCGGGCTGGTTCTATCGCTGGTATTTCGGCGCCCATGCCCTGAAGCTGATCAAGCGCAACATCCTGCATTTCACCGGCATCAAGCCGGTGCATGCCACCATCCACGGCATGGTCGAGGCGGTGAGCGACGACACCCGCAAGGAATGGCTGCGCGAGGTGGAAGCGCTCGGTCACGCCGCGCGCTAATCTTACAGTCAATGGAAAGACGTCCACGCGCCGTCATGAGGGCGACATGATTGCCGCGGCCAATAGGAATCCGGAAATCGACAAGGAATCGCCCTATGGCCGATCTCACGCTTTATCACGCTGCGCCCTCGCGCTCCTCGATCGTGTTGTGGATGCTGGAGGAACTCGGCGTCCCCTACGACATCAAGCTGATCAAGCTGTCGGCCGGCGACAACCTGAAACCCGACTATCTGGCGATCAATCCGATGGGCAAGGTGCCGGCGCTGCGCCACGGCGACACCGTGATCACCG
Organism: Pseudomonadota bacterium; assembly: GCA_021823875.1. Taxonomy (GTDB): domain Bacteria; phylum Pseudomonadota; class Alphaproteobacteria; order Rhizobiales; family Xanthobacteraceae; genus Pseudolabrys. Next base: position 4,678 of record JAKAMD010000116.1, read on the forward strand.
AGGTGGCGGCGATCTGCACCTATCTGGCCGACGAATTCCCCGCCAAGAAACTGAACGTGCCGGTCGGCACGCCGCGCCGCGGCCTTTACCTGAAATGGCTGTTCTTCGGGCCGAGCGTGTTCGAGCCGGCCATGGTCGACCGCGCCTTCCCGCGCAAGGAAGGAGCGAAGGCTTCGTCGCTCGGCTGGCGCGGTTTCGATGAGGTGCTGGATATCGTGGCCAAGGGCATCGGGCAGGGGCCTTGGCTGATGGGCGAGCAGTTCACCGCCGCCGACGTGGTGATCGGCGCCAATATCCGCTGGGGCATGATCTTCAAGATGGTGCCGGAGCGGCCGGAATTCACCGCCTATGCCGCGCGCATCGCCGCACGCCCGGCAGCGCAGCGGGCCGAGGCGAAAGACAAGGAACTGGCGGCGGGCTGAGCGGTCGCGCATGTGCGCATCGAAACGGCGATCATGCCGGCGGCATCGCGGACACGGCGGAAATTGGTTCGGTGCTGCGGCGTGCTCAATTCTTGTCCGGACGGGGCGTAACCTTGGTGACGCTGCCGTGCAAACCGTCCGGCGCGCGCGTGATCTGCATCGCGACGTCGAAATTTTCTTCCGGCCCCATCTTGGGTATCAACATCGCGACGGGAAACCGCAATTCGCCGCTGCCGCTGATGGTGGAGCCGCCCGGCAGGCCGCTGAAAAACATGTAATCCGCGAAAGGCCGCGCACCCTTCCACTGCGCGCGCAGGGCGCTCTCGACCAAGGCACGCAAGTTGAGCGGGCCGGTGACTTTGTCGCCGGCGCGGACCGCAAAGATTTCGAGGGTGGGGGTATCGAAGCGGGCCTGAATGGCGCGCACGACGAAACTGCCATCCGCCGCCCACAGCGCCTGCTCCTGCAGCCGGTTCACATGCAATGTGCCGGTGTCCCAATAGCCGGTGGGGCGGCGGGCGAGGATGGCGCCGTCGGCGAGACGCACGACCAGCATCTCGAGTTCGTCATCGTCGTCGGGTATCTCGGTCGGCGGCGACTTGGTGGCGCGCCAGGCAAACGCCAGCCGCTTGTCGGGCGACAGCGTGTTGTCGATGACGCGGGCGGCGCCGTCACCGCTGCCGCAGATGAAACTGCCATGCGCATCGGGCCGGCACGGGCCAGTCTGGGCGCGCGCAGGCGGCGCGTTGCCGAGCAGGGCGGCCATCAGAGCAAAACACAGAAAAGGCCATCGCATGCCGGCAAGGCTAGCCGGTCGTCCGAAAAGACGGAAGCCATGGCGATGGTCTTGCTGGGAGATGCGCTGCTTCAGGGAATGAAGCGGCGAACCGGCTCCATCAGCTGACGAACGGAAGGCGGTTGATCTTGCATCATAATAAGCCCATCTGCTGAGTGGACGCCGGCGGTGACGGAGATAAGTCGATGCGAGGATTTGGTGTGCTGTTGGCGGGTTCGGCTGTGTTGATCATGACGGCCGCCGCGCCGGCGCGGGAGTTTGCGGCCGGGATCATGCCGGTGGCGATGCATGGGATGCCGCGGCATCCGCTGCCGGATCCCACCCCGATGCGCGTCTGTAAGGTGTTGCCGCGCTATGGGGGCGGCACCTGCACCTCGCCGCCCTATGCGCCGATCGGCCGGAGCTGTTTCTGCGAAGGGCCGCGGGGCCCGCGTCCCGGCGTGGTGACCTGGCGCTGAGCGCGGCGCTAGACTTCCACCCTTGGTCAGCGGAACCCGCCCGGCGGGGCCGGGGGGAAGGACTTTCCTAACCCAATTGCGGTTTGATGAGAGTGTGTGTTGCGTGACCGGAGGCGTATCGTGCCGGCGAAACCCGTATTGCGTTCCCCGGTGGCCGCATTGCTGGCGGCCGAAGGCTTTGCCGTCTGGGCAGTGTTCTCGACGGTGCCCTGGTTAAGCGGCGGCGCCGGCCTGCGCGAGGCCTGGGACAGCAACGCCTTCTGGAGCCTCGGCTTGCCCGTCCTGATGGTGTCGCTGGCGGCAGCCGGTGCGCTCAGTCAACAGTCGCCATGGCGGCTGGCCGCGGCCGCGGTGGCTGGCCATTTCCTCGGCGTTGTGCTGATCGCCAAAGCCGGCAGCGGTTTCAATCTGCTGCCGCTGACATTGACGCTGGTGGGCGCACCGATGTTTGCGGTGCTGGCCGGATTCGGCTGGGCCGGGCGTTGGTTAAGGCAGCTCACTCAGCCGGCGAACCTGGCCTGATCCAATACTCTGCGGTCGTGCTATCGTCGCAGCGGCTTTTCGTCAGCCAAATGATGCTTTTTCGGATCGAACGCGGGCGCACGCGGGCCAGCGGCGAGGGTTTGGCCAAAAGCTTCCTGTGCCATTTCTCATTAATGCAGGGTGCCAGCAACCAAGCCAGCGGCGCCGAGATCAACACGCTGCCGACCATGCTAACGATCATCCAATAGCCGGCATCGTCGGTCAGCGACGGCGACAGCATCACAACATAAACAACGGCGGTGAACGCCGCGATATTGAGAGTGGTGAAGAGCAGTAATGCGATTTGCGTCCGAACTCCAAGTTCCTTGGGCATTGACAAGCCTTTCGTCGTTCTCCCCGACCGGCGAGGTTTTCCCCGCTCTGTTGGTGGCCCTGCGCGAAGCAGGGAGGCTAGTTGCATATGATGTGCAAAAGCATTTGCGAAAAGCAACGGTATTCACGGGCACATACCGGATGAAATATGTTGCGCTGCAAGAGATGTTGCAGTGCAAAGTACTGGCAGATGAATGAGTTAGCTGCGTGCACCGGACGCAGTGCAGCAAAGAACGCGCTAGTGGTGCGGCGGTTCCCCGCGCGTCAAGGCAGGCCCTCGTCCGGAATGTTGAGCAGCGTGCCGCAGGCCTTGCAGTGCACGGCATCGGCGTCGTGGCGCTGCAGACCGCAGTTCGGACAGCGGTAGCGCACTTTGCTCGGGCTGATCAGCGCGCGCGCCAGATTGAAGAACAGCGTCACGCCGAAGATCATGATCACCACCGAGGTCAGCCGGCCAAGCGTGCCGGGCAGCGTGATGTCGCCGAAGCCGGTGGTGGTGAGCGCGGTGACGGTGAAATAGAGCGCGTCGGCCCAGTTGTGGATCTGGTCGTTGCGGTAATGCTGGGTCTCGTAGACGAAGCCGGTGGTCACGAAAATGAACACCGCCAGATTGGTGACCGCGAAGATCGCGTCTTCGTGACGGCGGAAGAAGGCGCTGTCGGTGCGTAGCCGCATCAGCAATTGATAGGTGCGCAACAGCCGCAGCGTGCGCAGGATGCGCAGGAAGGCGAAGCCTTCGCCGATCACCGGCGCCAGGAACGAACTGATGGCGGCGATATCGGCCCAGGTCGAGAAATGCAGCAGGTCGCGCGCGCGTGTGCGGCTGATTGCTATGCGGGCGAGGAAATCGGTGAGGATGGCGATGCCGAACACGATGTCGAACGTCTCGATCCACGCGGTACGCGGGATGAACGAGGTGGCGACGATGAACAGGATGGTGACGCAATCGAACACCAAGAGGCCATAGCGGAAGGCTTGGCCGCGCGCTGTCTTGGATTCGTAAAGCTGACGCAGCGTGTCCCGCCAATCGGCCGTATGCTGCGCCGGTTTGGATACGTTCTGATGCTTTCGTTTGTTCTTCGTCACGCGCCCCATAGCTCCGTGCTGGTCGGCCCTGCCGGCAACCAAGGTGAATGCTAGCGCGGTTTGCGCAGGGGTAAAATGCGCCTGCTTGGCGGCGTCCGGCCGGCGGGTGCACTCGGATTAAGCTTACCTGCGAGATGTCCGGATGCGCACGGCCGTATGCGCTATCGTTGCGATCATGAGCGGGGGACGCCTGTGATCAGGATGATAACAGCCGGTGTGGCCGTCGCCTTGTCTATTGCCGTGACGGCGCCGGCACTGGCCTATTCGCTGCGCTATCTAGAGCCGCGGGAACGTGAGGCGATGCTCAGCACCTGCATGCACCTGCACGGCAAGGACCGCCAGCTGTGCCGGCAGGTGGTCGATGACAGCCATGTGATCGCCAATGACAAGCGAAGTTGCCTGGAAGCGATGACGCTGCTCCTGCAGGGCACGGCTTGGGCGGCGGTCAAGAGCCTGCCGCCGACGCTAACCTGTCGCGCCGGTCTCGGCCGGGCGGGTTATCCGGTGCGCTCGATTTTGCAGCGGCTGAACGACGGGACGTGAGTTTGTCCCGGGCGCGGTGCAGCGTGGAACGCTGCGCTGCCGACCCGGGACCGTCACGAAGGCGGCGTTGGCGGCGTCCCGGATCAGCGGCACATCCACATTTTCCGTTCATTCCCGCGCACGCGGGAATCCAGATCGGGGTCCCTGCCTTCGGTGGGACGAACAGGAATTGCGCTCAGCGTGCGCTCAAGCGCGTGATGATCGCCGGCGGCGCCAGCGGACGAGGTCGAGGACCGCGAAGATCAGCCCGGCGATGGCGAGCGCTGCCGGTACGACTGTGAACACGCTCATGATCACGATGCCGAAGGCGGCATTGCCGATGCCTTCGATGGCCCGCACGTTGCAGTGCAGCCCGGTCTCACTGAGATTGGGGCAGACGCCGGA
>JAKAMD010000117.1 GCA_021823875.1 Pseudomonadota bacterium
GACGGTGGTCTTGAATTCCGGCAGGTCTTCGAGCGTGCTCCAGCCGTCGTCGAAGGCGATGCGCGCCAGCGGCTCGTAGCGGCCGCTCTGGTTGGTCAGCGCGCCGCGGCCGCGCCGGCGCTCGTGCTCGACCACCAGGCTGAGCAGCTCGGTGGCGTCGTCGACAAAGTCGCCCGCCGGCGTCCGGGGCAGCGGAGACGCCGGCGAGCTCCTGAGGGCAGAAGGCGATCTAGCCATGGGCAGTCTCTAGCGCGAGAATGTGAACATAACAAGAACATTTGGCATGACTCGAAATTTGGGCATTTCCGGCCTCGATCTCGTGGTCTAGGAGGGGGAGGCCCCCTGATATAGTGCGGCCGCATTACAGGCCGCGTTTGCATGCTCAGCGTCATCATCGCCACCCACGAATCAGAGCGCACTTTGGTACCGACGCTGGCCGCGTTGGTGCCCGGCGTCGTCGCCGGTGTGCTGGCCGAAGTGGTGGTGGCCGATGCCGGTTCGCGCGATTCCACCGCCGAGGTGGCCGAGTACGCCGGCTGCCGTTTCCTGGTCTCGGCCGAGCCCTTGGGGGCGCGGCTGAAAGCGGCGGCGGCGACTACCAAGACGCCGTGGCTGATGTTCCTGCGCGCCGGCTGCGTGCCGGAACCGGGCTGGATCGGCGCCGCCGAGCACTTCATGCAGGCGACCGATCTGGCGGAAGGGGCCAAGCGCGCCGCCGTGTTCCGTCCGCCCGGCGTGGCCGACCTGCTGCACCCGGGCCTGGCCGAAATCGTCAAACTGATGCGGGTCGCCTTTGGCGGCGGCGTCAAACCCGAGCAGGGCCTGCTGATCGCCCGGCGGTTCTACGAAAAGCTCGAGGGACATCCCACCGGCGAGGATGCCGAGGCCGCGCTGCTGCGCCGGCTCGGCCGCCGCCGCATCGCCATGCTGTCGACCGGGGCGGGCGCCGCGCGCTAACCGCTCATTCCGGGGCGCGGGCACCCGGATCGGCGCTTCGCGCCGTCCGGGCACAGGCTCCGCCCGCGAACCCGGAATCCAGGGCGACTGGCAAAGCCGACATTTTGACTCTGGATTCCGGGTCCGCCGCTTCGCGGCGTCCCGGAATGACTTGACGATATACTTGACTTTGTCAACTAATTGATCGAACCTGCCGCCATGACCGGCAAAGGACTAGACCAGCTTCGCATCGCGGCGGTGCGCCGCTTCAACCGCTTCTACACGCGGCAGATCGGGGTGTTGCGTAAGACTTACCTCGATAGCCCCTACTCGCTCGGCGAGATGCGCGTGCTTTACGAGATCGCGCAAGGGACGGTACTTGGCGATGCGCCGACCGCCAGCGACATCGCGCGCAGCCTCGATCTCGATGCCGGCTATCTCTCGCGCGTGCTGCGCAATTTCGAGAAGCGCGGACTGATCAAACGCACCACTTCCGCCAAGGACGCGCGGCAGAGCCATCTCGCCTTGACCGCGCGCGGCGCCAAGACCTTCGGCCCGCTCGAACAGCGCTCGCAGCGCGACGTCGGGATCATGCTTGCGAAACTGGGGCGCGACGATCAGCAGCGACTGGTAGGTGCCATGGAAACGATTGAAAACCTGCTTGGCGAAAAACCCCAAGACGCGTCCTCAGCGCCTTATATTCTGCGTGCGCCCCGCCCCGGCGATTTCGGCTGGATCGTGACGCGCCACGCCGAGCTCTACGCGCAGGAATACGGCTGGACCGAGCCGTTCGAGGGCTTGTGCGCGCAGATCGTCGCCGATTTCGCCAACAAGAACGATCCGACTTGCGAGCGCTGCTGGATTGCCGAACGAAACGGCGAAAACGTCGGCTGCGCCATGCTGGTGAAGGATGCGCCCGGCGTCGCGCGCATCCGCCTGCTGCTGGTCGCCCCGCAGGCGCGCGGATTGAAGCTCGGCACACACCTGGTCGACGAATGCATCGGCTTCGCGCGCGCTGCCGGCTACAAGAAAATCACGCTGTGGACGCACAGCGTGCTCACCGCCGCCCGCCGCATCTACGAGAAGGCCGGCTTCACCCTCACCTCCAGCGAACCGAAGCAGAGCTGGAGCAAGGACGTAGTCGCGGAATATTGGGATTTGACGCTATGAAACCGTGGCCGCCGGAGCTGGGCGCCCGGACGGTCATCCATTACACCGCCCGCGCCCGCATATTGCGTAGCCAAGCGCGCAGCGAAATCGTGAAACGCATGGCGGCCGCCTGTTGGCGCTACACGGTCGCGCCCGCGAGCGCAGTGAGCAAAAGTGGGTATCGGTTTTGCGTCCGCCTGCGCTCGCTCCTTTAAGAGTGGCGCGCAATCCGGGCGGCTGATCGATGCCCCCTCAGCCTGATGGCGTGCGCGCCTTCTCCCGCCGCAGATGCTCGTCGAGCCGCGGCAATATCTCCACGAAATTGCAGGGCCGGTAGCGGTAGTCGAGCTGATGCACCAGAATCTCGTCCCAGGCGTCCTTGCAGGCGCCGGGTGAGCCGGGCACGCAGAATATGTAGGTCGCATTGGCGACGCCGGCAGTGGCGCGGGTCTGGATCGCCGAGGTGCCGATCTTGCCGTGGCTCACCAGCAGGAACAGCGTGGCGAAGCCGTCCATCTTCTTTTCGAACAGCGGCTCGACCGCTTCCGGCGTCACGTCGCGGCCGGTGAAACCGGTGCCGCCGGTGGTGATGACCACGTCGATCGCCTTGTCTTCGATCCAGCGCTTCATCTGCGCGCGGATCGCCTCGACCTCGTCCTTGACGATGGCGCGCGCGGCCAGGACATGCCCGGCGGCGCTTATGCGGTCGGCCAGCGTTGAGCCCGACTTGTCGTCGGCAAGGTCCCGCGTATCGGACACGGTGAGCACCGCGATCTTGAGCGGAATGAATTGTCTGCTTTCGTCGATGCCGGGCATGATTGTCGCTCCGTCATGCCCGGCCTTGTGCCGGGCATCCACGTTTTTTCTTCGGCGCTAGAGTGCAAGCCGTGGATGGCCGGGACAAGCCCGGCCATGACGACAAAATCATAACGCCGCCTCCGCGAATGTATTGCAGGCTTTCACGCTTCCCTGCTGCAGCCCGATCGTAAACCACCGCTGCCGCTGCGCCGAACTGCCGTGGGTAAAGGCGTCCGGCACCACGTAACCCTGCGCGCGTCTCTGCAAGCGGTCGTCGCCGATGGCCGCCGCCGTCTGCAACGCGGCTTCCGCATCGCCCGGCTCGATCGTTTTCCAGTGCTGGTTCGAGTGATGCGCCCACACGCCGGCGAAGCAATCGGCCTGCAATTCGAGCCGCACCTGCAACTGGTTCGCCTTCACGCGGCTGCCGGCGCTGCGCTGGGCGGCCGTGACCTTGGGCAGGATACCGAGCAGATTCTGCACGTGATGGCCGACCTCATGCGCGATCACATAGGCCTCGGCGAATTCGCAAGCCTTGCCGTGGCAGCCGTTGAAGCGCACGCGCATGTCGCGGAAGAAGGAGGTGTCGAGATAAATGCGCCGGTCGCTCGGACAGTAGAACGGCCCCATGGCGGCGCTGGCAAAGCCGCAGCCGCCCTGCACGGCGCGCGCGTAGAGACGCAGGCGCGGCGGCTGATAACGCTCGCCGCCGGCCTGGAAGATCTGGCCCCAGACATCCTCGGTGTTGCCGAGCACGGCCGCCACGAACTGACCGGCTTGGTCCTTGGGAGCACCCGTGTATGTCGGATGCGGCCGGTAAGGCTGCTGGTAAGATGAACCGCCGCTGATGATCTCCGCGCCGCCGATCAATAGGTTCGGATTGATGCCGAGCGCCCAGCCGATCAGGCCAAGAACAATGACAGTGCCGATGCCGAGACCGCCGGTGCGGACGCCGAAGCCGCTGCCGCCCGGATATCCATAGCCGCCATCGTCGCCACCGTCGCGATCGTCCTCGACATTGTCGCTCTGGCGGAAATCTTCCCAACGCATCGAATGCCCCCTCTGGTCCAGGCCGATACCAAACATGGGTTTGCGCCGGAAACGCGCAATGGCCGGAAATCAATCCTCCTCAAAGCAAGTCGAAACGCGCCATCCGCGTCCCATTTCGACACAGCTGAACCATCGCTAACGTCCCGTTAAATAGGCAGAATTTGCCGAGTTCGCAGGGCGCGTCATAAACCGCTTTTTTACCTTGAGCGCGCATGATCCGCACAAGTCGGTTGTAGGTCCCGCGTCGCCGACCGCGTAGCCTGAGTCAGAGTCCTGAGTCATGGTTGTTTCGCGTCGCGGGGCGCCCTTGCGGGCGCCCCGTGGAGTTTCCGAGTCCCCGCAACGCGTTCTCCTCGGGGACTGTGTCTCCGAGATGGCGAATCTGTCGGCGGCAAGCGTCGACTTGGTGTTCGCTGATCCGCCCTACAATCTTCAGCTGCAAAACGACCTCAAGCGTCCGGACGATTCCCGTGTCGACGCCGTCGACGACGACTGGGACAAGTTCGACAGTTTTGCCGCCTATGACGATTTCACGCGGGCCTGGCTGCTCGCGGCCCGCCGCGCGATGAAGCCGTCCGCCACGATTTGGGTGATCGGCTCCTATCACAACATCTTCCGCGTCGGCGCCATCATGCAGGATCTCGGCTTCTGGATCCTCAACGACGTGATCTGGCGCAAGACCAATCCGATGCCGAATTTCCGCGGCCGCCGCTTCACCAATGCGCACGAGACACTGATCTGGGCGGCGCGCCAGCCGAACGCCAAGGGCTATACCTTCAATTACGAGACGCTGAAGGCCGGCAACGAGGACATTCAGGTCCGTTCCGACTGGACGATTTCGCTGTGCACCGGCGAGGAGCGGCTGAAAGGCAAGGACGGCAAGAAGCTGCATCCGACCCAGAAGCCGGAAGCGCTGCTCGCGCGCGTGTTGCTGTCGTCGTCGCGGCTCGACGATCTGGTGCTCGACCCGTTCTGCGGCACCGGCACCACCGGCGCGGTCTGCAAGCAGCTCTCGCGCCGCTTCATCGGCATCGAGCGCGACCCCAACTACGCCAAGGCCGCGCAAAAGCGCATCGCCGACAGCAAGATGCTGGAGGCGCCGACGCTCGCGCCCTTCGTCACCGCGCGCGAAGCGCCGCGCGTGCCGTTCGCCTCGCTGATCGAGCGCGGACTGGTGACGCCGGGCGCGATCCTCACCGACGCCAAGAAACGCCACAAGGCGCTGGTGCGCGCCGACGGCGCGGTCTCGCTCGGCAACAATGTCGGCTCGATCCATCGCATCGGCGCGCTGGCGCAAGGCTTGGATGCCTGCAACGGCTGGACCTTCTGGCACGTGGAAACGCCGAAGGGGCTCCGGCTGATCGACGAATTCCGCGCACAGGTGCGCGCCGAGATGGCGGAAGCGGCGGAATAGCTACTTCGCCAGCAGTTCCGCAAAAAGTTCGAGCGCGCGCTGCGCGAAGGCCCGCATATTGGCCTGCCGGTCGGCGCGGCCCGTCTCCAACGTGATCGCGCGTTCGATCGCAGGTCCGACCACCGCGATGCAGCTATGGCCCGCCGCGTCGCCATAGCGGTTGCCGGTCGGCCCGGCCGCGCCGCTCTCCCCGATGCCCCAGCTCGCGCCGTGCCGCTCGCGTACGCGGCGCGCCACCAACAAGGCGTAAGGTTCGGTCGAGGCGCGCATGCCGGCCGTCTCGGCCTCGCCGACGCCTAAGAGCGCCGCGCGCGCGGCGTGCGTATAGACCACCGCGCCGCCGAGGAAATAGGCGGACGCACCGGGCACCGCCAGCAGGGTCGCCGCGATCAGGCCGCCGGTCGATGACTCGGCAACGGCGACGGTCTCCTTGCGCGCAATCAGCCGCTTGGCGATTTGTTCCGCACTCGGGATCAGCATTTGCATCGTTCAGTTCCTCATGCCGTGGCTCAGTTGGCAGAGCACGCGGAAGACGCCGACATCGGCGCGCGCAAAATGTGCCGCCATACGTTCGCCAAGCTGTTCGGCGGCGTCCTGCCGCAAGGTTTCGATCATCAGGCAGCCGGCAATCTTGCGGTCGCCGCCGCGCAGCTTTTCTTCCATCGAGACCGGCACGGCGGCGGGATCAAGCGCGCTCCAGATCTCGCCGCGCGCCACCGCCGGGTCCGCCACGAGTGCATCAAGCTGTGCGCTCAACGCCGCTTGGTCCGGCGCCTCGTTGAACCGCACCGTCACCGCGTAGGCGCCCTGAAAGACGCCGCGGCGCAGCACGCGCCGGCAGACGGTCCGGTTCATGTTGAGGAAGACTTCCGACATGACCTTCCGCGTCATCGGCGTCGGATTGTCGAGCCGTTCGAGATAGGCCTTCGAGGTCAGCACGGCGGGGGATTCGGTGAGATAGAAATTGAAATAGCCACTCGTGCCCGAGAGGGCCTGATGGCGGCGGCCGAACAGGAAACCGGGCACCGCCAGCCGTTCGACGAGATGCTCGCCCTGGAACCAGGTTTCGAACTCGGCCTCGCGGCCGGGACGGCAATCGTGCCAGATCGCCAGGATGCCCGGCAGTTGGTCCTCCGCCATCATCAAGTCCTTAACGGCAGGCGCCCTACTTCGCCGCCGTCACCATGATCTCAACAAGGTAATCCGGCGCGGCGAGCTTGGCCTCGACGGTGGCGCGGACGGGCGTTTCGCCCGGCACGATCCAGGTATCCCACACCGCATTCATCTCGGCGAACGTGCCCATGTCGGCGAGGTAGATCGTGGCCGAAATGATCTTGCTCTTGTTGCTGCCGACCTGCGCCAGATAGGTATCGATGGTCGCGAGAATCTCGCGCGTCTGCTCGGTGACGCTCTTGCCTTTGCTGGCGTTCGCGACGATGCCGGCGAGATAGACGGTATCGCCGTGCACGACGATCTGGCTCATGCGGGGTCCGGTGTGATGGCGTTCGACCTTCATGGGATGTCCTTCAAGTTGACGGTGTGGCCGGGGTTATCACGGCTCCGGCAGCGCATGCGCAAGTACTTTTCGCATGACCGTCGGCAGCGCTTCGCCGGCAAGCGTGCCGCGCTTGACCCAGCGCGCGCCCTTCGGTGCGCGCGTGCCGCGCGGCACATGGGCGAGGAAGACGGTCAGTTCCAGCGGAAAATGCGTGAAGACGTGGTTCACCACGCCCGGCAGGCGGTGCCATTTGATGCCGGCATGTACGCGCGGTGCGCTTTTGCGCGCTTGCGCCGAATCGAAGTCGTGCGTCCAGTCGCTGCCCGGCACCTCCGTCATCTTGGCGAGCAGGCCTTTGTCCGGACGCTGCCGCAGCAAGACGCAGCCGTCGGCGCGCAGCGCGACGAAGGCGGCGCCGCGCCGCAAGCGGCCCTCGCGCTTGGGTGTCTTGCGCGGGAAATTCTCCTGCTCGCCGCGGGCCTGCGCGACGCAGGCCCCGCTCCACGGGCAGAGCGCACAAGCCGGCCGCTTGGGCGAACACAGCGTGGCGCCGAGGTCCATCAAGCTTTGCGCGAAATCGCCGGTGCGCTCAGGCGGCAGTAGCGCGGTCGCGCGGTCCTTGATGAGCGGCTTGGCCGCCGGCAGTTCGTCTTCGATCGCATAGAGCCGCGTCACCACGCGCTCGACATTGCCGTCGACCGGCACCGCCGGTGCATCGAAGGCGATCGCCGCCACTGCCGCGGCGGTGTAGTCGCCGATGCCGGGCAGCGCGCGCAGCGCGGCGGGATCGTGCGGGAAAATGCCGCCGTGGCGCGCCACCACGGTTTGCGCGCAAGCGTGCAGGTTGCGGGCGCGCGTGTAATAGCCGAGCCCCGCCCAGGCGCGCAGCACGTCGTCGAGCGACGCTGCCGCCAGCGCTTGCACGATCGGCCAGCGCTCAAGGAAGCGCGCATAATAGGGCGCCACCGTCTTCACGGTGGTCTGCTGCAGCATGATCTCCGACAGCCAGACCCTATATGGATCTGGCCGCTCGCCCGGCCGCGCCCGCCAGGGCAGCACGCGGGCATGCCGGTCGTACCAGGCGAGCAGATCGGCCGCATCGGGCGGGTTGCGGGCTTTCTTTCGCGCGGGCATACGGACTGCTACGGTCATGCGCTCGATCGTGGCACGAGACGCCCCCGCATGAACAAGCCCTCGCCCAGTTTTCCCCGGCCGCTTGCGGACCTCACCGGCGCCGCCCTGGGCGACATGCTGAAACGGCAGGGCTTTGCCTCGAGCGAGATCGTGGCGCGCTGGGCCGAGATCGCCGGCCCCGAAATCGCCGCCCACAGCGAGCCGCTCAAGATCAACTGGCCGCGCCATCCGGACGAAACCGCGCCGGAACCGGCCACGCTGATCCTGCGGGTCGAGGGACCGGCGGCGCTCGAGATCCAGCACCAGTCGGCGGTGATCCTGGAACGGGTCAACCGCTTCTTCGGCTGGCGCGCCATCGGCCGCATCGCGCTGCGCCAGGCGCCGCTGCGTCGCCGCGAAACGCCCCGCCCGCCGGCGCCGCCCGATCCTGCGGCGGCCGGCCGCATCGCCGCGAGCTTGCCGCAGATCGAAGATGAGGGCCTGCGTCAGGCGCTCGGCCGCCTGGGCGCGGCAGTCAAGGGAAAGTGAGCATCGAATACCGCCGTTTCACGGCCCGCCATTGCCACAATTATAATATCCAGCTAGGCAGGCTCCCGTTGGAACGGGTTAACAGGCGAAGGAGTTGACGTTGCTGATCAATCGCCGCGTATTCTGCACAAGTGCCGCGACTGCGGCGCTGGCCACCACCGTCCTCGCCACCGGCCTGTTGCCGACTTTTTCGGGCAAGGCCTGGGCCCAGGAAAAATTCTCGACCGAAGAGCTGATGAAGGCGGAAGCCCTGCCCGATCTGTGGCTCGGCAACGACAAGGCGCCGGTCACCATCATCGAATATGCGTCGATGACCTGCCCCCATTGCGCGCATTTCACCGACAACACCTTCCCGGAACTGAAGAAGAAATACATCGATACCGGCAAGGCGCGTTACGTGCTGCGCGAATTCCCGCTCGACAGCGTGGCGGCGGGCGCCTTCATGCTGGCGCGTTGCGCCAGCGACATGAGCGGCAACGGTACCGGCCCGGGCCCGAAAGATGCGGGGAAGTACTACGCCCTGGTCGAGAGTCTATTCCGCCGGCAGGGGGAATGGGCGGTAGAAAAGCCGATCCCGCCGCTGCAAACGATCGCCAAACAGGCCGGCTTCACCGATGCGAGTTTCAATGCCTGCCTGACGAATCAGAAGCTGCTCGACGACATCGAAAAGGTGCGTCAGCGCGCGCTCGACAAATTCAAAGTGCACTC
>JAKAMD010000118.1 GCA_021823875.1 Pseudomonadota bacterium
TGCCGACGCGGTGAACTTCATCGCGCGCGCCAAGGCGGAAGGTGCTGACTTCGTCTGCTTCCCGGAAAGCTATCCGGGCCCCTGGCGCATGCCGGCAAGTTTCGATCCGACACCGCGCATCGCCGAAGCCGCCGCCAAACAGGGCGTCAACGCGATCTACGGCACGCTGGAGCCACTCAGCCACAACGAAGGCACCGCCTATAATCTGACCTGCATGGCCTATGGCGACGGGCGTGCGCCAGTTTCCTACCGCCGCACCCATCCGAACGGGCCCTGGATCTATACCGGCGGCAAGTGGTGGGAATTTCAATACGTGGCGGGCAACGAATTCCCGGTCTTCGACACCGCACATGGCAAGGTCGGTCTCGCCATGTGCAGCGAGGCCTATATGCCGGAGGTAACGCGGGCACTGGCGCTGCGCGGCGCCGAATTGATCTTCATGCCAGCCGGCTCCGACAAAGGAAAGCTATGGGCAAGCTGGCGCAACCTGATCTGGTCGCGCGCGATCGAAAACCTCGCCATCGTGGTAACGACGCAGAACCTGTTCAGCCATGCCGAGCGCGGGCTCGCCATGGTGGCGGCGCCGGAGGAAATATTGTTCGAGAGCACGGCGGCCGGCTTCTATGTGGTGGACGTGAGCCTGGAGCGCGCACGCGAAATGCGCACGACGGCCGACCGCGTCACCTCTTCGCAGCATTACGGTGCCAAGCAGGGCGTGCTTGGCCCGCAATGGCAGCGGCCGGAATTGCGCGAGACCATGTATCCGCGGGGGTAGAGCTCGTCATTCCGGGACGGCGCCGCAGGCGTCGGACCCGGAATCCAGACACAAGCTCGGAACGGATTTCTGGATTCCGGGTTCGCGCACTTCATGCGCGCCCCGGAATGACAGGAATGTGACGCGTTGCGCAAATCCGGCGGCCATGCGATTTTCCCGTCCGCATGTCCCCGCGACTCGATCTCGGTCCCAAACCCAGCCTCGGTTATGTCGACAGCCGCATCGAGCGCGCCGCCGAGCGGCGCGGCGACAAGGCCGGCATTGCCGCGCTCACCGCCGCGGCGGAGGCGCGCGCCTATGTGATCGGTGGCGACCGCGTGGTGGCCAACAAGTCGTCCTCGCTCAGCGATCCACTGTTCACGCTCGACCAAGCGCGCGCGCTCGGCACCGTCACCGAAACGGTGTTCCTGGGGCTGATCGACGGCGTCCCGCGCTTCGGCGTCGGACTCGAGCCGGCAACTGCGGAAGCCTTGAAGGAACGCGATGCCTACCTCGTCACCGACCTGCGCTCGATCGCGGTGCAGGGGCTGGTCGCGCCCGAGCACCTGCCGCCGATCGCGGAAGCCAAGGCGATCCTGCACTGGCACCTGCGCCACCGTTTCTGCGCCAATTGCGGCACGCTCACCCATAGCGTCGATGCCGGCTGGCGGCGCGACTGCCCCAACTGCGAGACGCAGCATTTCCCGCGCACCGATCCGGTGGTGATCATGCTGGCGGCCAAGGGCGACCGCTGCCTGCTTGGGCGTTCACCGCGCTTCGCGCCGACCATGTGGTCGTGTCTCGCCGGGTTCATGGAACCGGGCGAAGCGATCGAGGACGCCGTCCGGCGCGAGACGCTGGAGGAGGCCGGTATCGTCACCGGGCGCGTGCGCTATTTCGCCTCGCAGCCCTGGCCGTTCCCGATGTCGCTGATGATTGGCTGCCATGCCGAGGCGCTGAGCGAAACCGTCACGGTCGATCGCGTCGAACTCGAAGACGCACGCTGGTTCAGCCGCGACGAGGTCATCCGCATGATGTTGCGCCAGCACGAGCACGGCCTGACCATGCCGCCGCCGGTGGCGATCGCCTATCACATCATCCGCGCCTGGACCGAGGGCAGAACGGGCTTTGACTGAGCGCAACTCACCCGCGCCGAAAGTCCTCTGCGCCGGCATCGCGGTGCAGGACATCGTGATGCGGGTGGCGCAATTCCCGGCACCCGGCACCAAAGTGGTGGCGAGCGATTTCATCATCATCGGCGGCGGCTGCGCCGCCAATGCCGCGCTTCGGGGGTGCCGGCGCGGCGGCCCGCCGCGCCGAGGTGGAAGCGTTTCTGCGCCGGCAAGCGTAGCGCTATTGCTTCACCGGACAGGGCGCGCCGCAGGGCGCGCAGGCGCCGGCGAAATCCTCCGGCGATACTGCGCGGCCGCTCGAAGCGCTGGCGAGATGCTGCATCACCACCAGCGCTAAGCCCAACACGACAACGGCCAAATAGACCTTGCGCATCATCTATTTTCCTTGCGCATGACCTATTCCGAAAACCGGTGCCCACTTTTCGGGATCATGCGCTAGTCGCGCGACAGGCCGAACAGCGGCCGCAGGCGAATGCCGAGCGCGCTGCCGGCCAGCGCCGCAGCGAACCAGACCCAGCCGTGCAGCGAGCCGGAGGCGACGCCGCTGACAAAGGCGCCGATGTTGCAGCCGAAGCCGAGGCGCGCCCCCCAGCCCATCAACAGCCCGCCGATCAGCGCAGCGACAAGCGAATTGGCCGGCGGCCATTTGGCGGATGCAAACGACCCGCCGGCGGCGGCCGCCGCCATGGCCCCCAACAGCACGCCGAAATCGGTCAGGCTCGAGGTGTCGGAAAGAATCGACGAATTGAGCGCATGCTTGGGGCCGGGCCATTGCCAGAACGCTGCATGCGAAAGATCGAAGCCGAGCGCGGTCGCGATCTTGGCGCCCCACACCGTGTAACCGAAAGTGACGCTCCATGGATGGCCGCCGGCGGCGAAGGCGCCGATGCAGAGCAGGCCGATGATGATGCCGCCGAAAACATAATTGCGCGAAGGCCGGTAGTTGCCGCCGCGCGCGTGCGCGACCAGCGCCAGTACGCCGGCGACCAAGGCCAGGCTCATGAGCGTCACCGCCAAGCCGCCCCAGGGGCCGAAGCTGGCCGAGGCGAGGATCGGATTGATGCCGCCGAGCTTGAGGAAGGTCGGCAACGACAGGCTGCCGGCGACGCAACCGACGATGAAACCAAGGAGCGCGATCAGCATACGGCCCGAACCGGCGCCGGCAGTGTAGAGCGTGCCAGAGCCGCAGCCATTGGCGAGTTGCATGCCGACGCCGAAGGTGAAGGCGCCAATCACCAGCGACGGTCCAATCGGCGCGATGGCGCCACCGAAGAATTGCGGCTTCAGCGTCGCCACCGGCACGATGGCGACTGCGGCGACCGCGATCACGATCAGGCCGCCGATCATGCCGCCGGCCTCTCCACGCGTCAGGAAACGGCGCCAGGCGGCGGTGTAACTGAACTCGGCCTTGAAGAAGGCGATGCCGAGGCAGAAGCCGACCAGAATCAGCGCACCCGACGCCGGTTGATGGTCGAGCAGCACCAACGTCACCAGGATGGCGGTGGCGATGACCGAGAGCCCGAGGAAGAGACGATCGATTTTTGTGGTGGCGCCAGCGGTCGGCGTGGCGAGTGTGACGGTCGACATGCGTTGCTTTCGATATTTTCAGAAATGGCCCGGTCACCTTGAAGTGCGAGCACGATGCACGCACCTCGAAGGATGACGGGGAGCGTTTGGTTACGAGCCGAGACCGAGCGCCTTCTTCAAGTCGTCCCACTTGGTGCGCGCGGAGGCGATCGGACGATGCGCATCGGCGGTCCATTCGACCATCGAGCCGTCGTAGAGCGCGACGTTCTTGCGGCCGAGCACTTCGTGCAGCACGAACCAATCGGTCGCCGCCCAGTGGCCGGTGTTGCAGTAGCTCACTGCCGGCTTGTCGGTAGGCACCGACGCGGCGAGCTTGGCGAGCTCGGCCTTCGGCTTCAGCCGGTTGGTCTTGGCATCATAGAAGTCCGCATTGCTGAGATTGACCGCACCCGGAATGTGGCCATAGGCCTTGGCCCCCGGCGCCTTCACCTTGCCGAGGAAGAAGGCGGCCGGCCGCGCATCGATCAGCGTGGCGTTGTGCGCGGTCTCGATCTTCTGCACGTCGCTGACAGTCGCCAGCAGGCTGTTGTCGAGCTTGACGTTGAAGATGGTGGCCGACGGCTGATGCGCGCCGCTGTCGAACGGCAGGCCGGCGGCTTTCCAGGCGGCGACGCCGCCGTCGAGAATGGAGACGTTCTTCAAGCCGGCGACCTTGAGCGTCCAATAGACGCGGGCGGCCGAGCCGAAATCGGTAAAGCTGACGCCGGCCGGCACTACGATGACGCGCGTGCCCTCGTCGATGCCAAGATTGCCGATCAGCGCTTCCAGCTCCGGCACGCCCGGCAGCATGAACGGCACGTTGTGACGGGTCACGCGCCAGCCGCCTTTGTCGTAGTCGGTGTGTACGCTGCCGGGGATGTGCGCGGCGAGATAGGCCTTGGTGCCGCCGCCGTCGATGACCGAGCGGACGTCGAGCACCACCTGATGGGCGTCGTGCAGATGGCTGTTGAGCCAGCCGACGCCGACCAGCGGCGGTGTGGCTTCGTCGGCGGCGGCCGGTGCGGCCGCGATGACAGCGAACGCCAGCGCCGCCAGCAGCGGACGGAGCGCGGCACGAAGCGCCCGGTGGAATTTCTTTTTCATGATCTTGACCCCAAAACAAAAACCGCCCATGGGCGGCAGCCGATGGGGCTTGAATTAGAATATTTTTCTATATAAAGACAGATGGAATACAAAAATAAGAAAAATATTCCAAATCCTGGCGGCGTTTAGACTGCCGGTTCTAAACTTTGAAGGAATTCGAGAATGGATACCATCGACCGCAAGATCCTCGCCGTGGTGCAGCAGGACGCCTCGCTCTCCGTCGCCGAAATCGGCCAGCGCGTGGGGCTCTCATCGACGCCTTGCTGGAAGCGGCTGCAGCGGCTGGAGGCGGATGGCGTCATCACCCGCCGGGTGGCGCTGATCGACCCCGACAAGATCGGGCTCGGCATCACCGTCTTCGTGTCGATTGAGACGGGCGACCATTCGCAGGACTGGCTCAAGCGCTTCGCCGAGACGGTCGGGGCCATGCCGGAGGTGATGGAGTTCTACCGCATGGCCGGCGACGTCGATTACATGCTGCGCGTGGTGGTGCCGGATATCGCCGGCTACGACGCCTTCTACAAGAAGCTGATCGGCACGGTGCCGCTGAAGAACGTCACTTCGCGCTTCGCCATGGAGCGCATCAAGTCGACCACCGCGCTTCCGATCGCGTGAAGCGCGCCGCAGCCCTCATCAAGTGCAAGGTACACTGTTATAGCTCGGCGTGCTGACACGCGGGCTCATGAACATATGGTCGGACAGCGTCAGCTGCGGGACGATGCTGGTGCCGACAATGGGCGTATAGTCGTAGCTGACCGTCGCATAGATCAGTTGCGAGCTGTTCACCTTCAGCGCCGCTTCGGAACTGCTGAACGTGAAGGTGGTCAGCGCAGTCGCGCCGCCGGACGTCGCGCTCCATGGCACCGTCACCGTGCCATTTGAGTCGATGGCGATACAAGAGATCGTCATCTTCATCGGCGCCGACGAATAGGGCGTCATGATCGCCGTCGAGGCGGCGAATATGTTGCTCATCTCGCTGGTGCTGATGGCGTTACCGGGGCAACCGCCGGAATTGGTGTTGCTGTCGCTGCATGAGGCCGTCAGGTTGGCGAGCGCGCCAGCGATCAGGCTGACCTTGCGGTCGACCGCAACACCATCCGAAATCCCGACACAGCCGAGGTAGAGTGTGATCATCAGCGGCGCCACCAGCGCGGACTCAACAGCGGATACGCCGCGTGTTTCACCGATCAGGCGGGCGAACACCGCAGGAACTCGGATTTTTCTAGTCAGGGCACGCATCATTGATAGGGCTCATTGCGGAAGACGGCGGTCGCCACCAAAAGCCTGTTGCCATTGATATTGGCCAGGTTGCCATTGAGCAGCGACACGATGATTGGCCATTGGTAATAGAGCTGCACAACGACGATCGAACCCGGCGTTCCGGGAGAATAAGGCAGGTTGTTGACGTCGACGGTCATTTTGCCGGTCGTGGTATCGAGCGGCGTATTCGTATTGGCGGAACCGAAGCTGGTATAGGTATTGACGCTGACATAAAGCTGCGAGCAATCGAACAGGCTGGAAAGGTTCGCGCAGGCCGCGTTCTTGAAATCCGTCTGGGTGTACCCGGCACTTCCAGTGGTGGGCGATGTGCCGCTCTGTGCTTGGCCGGTCATGATCAGCCGCGCCGTGTCGGCCGCAGTTGTTTCCAGCGACTGGCTCGCGAAGAACACCAGCGCGGTTTCCAGAATGGCAAATAGAAGAGCCAGGAACGGCAGCGCGACCAGCGCAAATTCGACCGCGGCCGCGCCGCTCTGGGCTCGGCCGAAGCGGATCAATCGTGCCGGCGCCAGCGTTCGGGTGCGCGCAGCAATCCGGCTTCGAACGATCTCAAACATGACGCATTTCTTCATGGTTGCAGCTTCGAAAGCCGCTTCGAAAGCCCTTATGAATTGCTAACACACGGGCGTTGTCGAACTCTTGCGCGCTATGCAAAGAAACAGGGGCATCGCATTAACCCGCCGCTAACACATGTGGCAGCGGACCGTGCGCTTTTATCTTTTGGAAGCGTCAGCGGGCCTTGGCCTGCCCATCGCGCGAACCGCTTTGCGCCAGGGTGGGCGTGAAATAAGCGGGATCGTCGCCGAGCGTGATGCGCGGCTGGCATTGCGGCGCGCAACTATATGTCTCGCGCTTGTCGCCGCGATAGACGACTACCAGATTGCTGCCCTTGGGGCCGATCACGCGCACGGTCTTATCGAGCACCACATGGCCATTGTGGTCGAGAGCCAGCAGGTTGGTCTCACCAAAACCCTTGCCGGTGATTACCAGGATGCCGCCACGTTGCAACGAGGCATCCGCGATCAGCGGGTTGCCGATGACGATGGTGGCAATGCGATCGGGCAGTTTCATGATATGCGCCCGATCAACAGAAACGGTGACGGTATCCGCCTGTGCCGTCGCGGTCCCAAACGCGGCGGCCGCCATCAGCGCCAAAGCCAATACAGCGCTCCGCATAGCGCGGCGCCCAAACACGGCGGACATTGAACTCTCCAGCACGCGATACGCAACACAACTCGCCGCGGCACCGGCCAACAGCGATCGGTACAAGTTGACTGCAAATTGATGAATGAAATGCAAAGAGTTGGCCCGCCCGTGCCGACTCCGACGTCCGGCGGGTTATTCGAGCTGCCCCGGCGGCAGCGGCGGAAGCGGAAAAAGCGCAAGCCGGCAAAAAAATTTGTAGCGAGCACCAGCGACAAGACCCCCAATCGGCGGCCTGAAAAGTGTTAACGCGACAGCAGTGCCGGTTACCATGCCCGTCGGTCATTTGGCCTTGCAAAAAATCGAGCGGTAGAACGCTCGCTGCGCCAAGCATTGCCGGTGGTAGCTTTAGTCATGCAATACGCTTTGGATCAGCATCAATTACACCGCAGCTACGAACTGATTATGTATTCATCAGAACAAAACGAATAGATCATGATCTTTGACTTCGATAATAGTTTATTAACCGTGATATTCTTATCGATATGACTTGTTAACTACCTGATCTTCTAGAAGAATTACCTCGTAATTCTGATATCACATTAACTTGCGCGCAAGACATCATCGCTACTGTGCAGCATGATCCAAACGAGCTGGAGGAAATCCAGTTGGTTGGATCCGCTCAGACAGCCACGTGTGGATCAAGGAGCTACCGATGAAGAAACTTTTTGCGCGTTTTGTGAAGGATCAGTCGGGCGCGACTGCCATTGAATATGGCCTGATCGCCGCCGGCATCTCCGTCGCCATTATCGCCGTCGTGAACGGCCTCGGGACGAAGCTGAACACCACGTTCGGCAACATCTCGTCCTCGCTCGGCGGCAGCTGATCGCTGCAACGCTACGGCGTAACGCTAGGCGGGCTCCGACTCTGGTCGGAGCCTTTCCTTTTTCCGGAGGCCGTCGGCGGGTATTGCCGCCGACGCTAACCGAACCGCAAGCAAGGCTCGGCTAAGCAATAGCCGACGACCTCTGCGCACCTGGCTGTTTGCCGTGACCGTCTTGTCATCACCCGCGCTCGCACGGACGCCGAAAAAAGCCGATTGGCTGCTGCGTTGGGGCTGCGGTCAGCGGAAGACGATCTATCTCTGCGCGTTTGTCTTCGGGGCATGCGCCCTCGTTCTGCTGGTCTATCTGCAAAAGGCCTGGGGCCAATATCAGGCTGAAACGCCGGGCCATCCCGCGCTTTTCGGCGAATTCTTTGCATTGTGGTCTTATGCAAAAATTCTCGCCGCCCATCCGGCATCCGAGCTCTACGACCTTACCACGCTCCACGCGCGGCAAGTCGCCCTCGGAATGGCACCGAGCGCGCAAAACCCGTTTCCTTACCCGCCGACATTCCTGATCGTGCTGTGGCCGCTGAACTTGCTGCCCTACGCAGCAGCTTATCTGTGCTGGACCTTCGGCACTCTCGCCCTGTTCATCTGGGCCGTGATGCGAACCTGCTCGCGCATGCCGTTCAGCGTGATTGGCGCGATCGTCGCCCCGACGACCGTGGCCTGCATTGGCTTCGGACAGAGCGGGTTCCTCGCCGCCGCGTTGATGATCGCAGGAATCCGGCTTGCTGCTAGCCGGCCTGTGCTCAGCGGAATCCTGATCGGCATGCTCAGTTATAAGCCGCAACTCGGCTTGCTGGTGCCGATTGCTCTCGCCGCCGCCGGACTCTGGCCTGTTTTCGCTGTCGCCTGCGCCAGCATCATCGCGCTCGCTGTAGTCGCGACGATGGTCTTCGGTTGGGCCGTCTGGCCAGCCTGGCTGGCGATGCTGCCGAGCTACGCGGCGATTTTCGATAAGGAGGCAACGCTCCAATACATCCCCACTGTCATCGGCAATCTGCAGATGCTGGGCATCGCACTCCCCATCGCCAAAGCCGTCCAGGCCTTGGTTACCGTTGCGGTCGCGGGCATCATCTGGCGTTGCTTTCAGCGGAGTTCCGCAAATCTCGCCGCCGCTGCCTTGCTGGTCGGAACTTTTCTCGCAACGCCTCACGCCTTTATCTACGACATGCCGATGATCGCTGCGGCATTCATCCTGTTCATTGAAGAGCGCCGTCAGACGACTGGCGAATTCAGCCTCGCCGAGGTCCTGATCCTCCTCGTGGCGTTCATGTTCCCGCTGCTGATGTTCGCGAGCGAACTCAGTCTGCCATTCAGCTCGGTGCCACTGATGGTC